>CAZFXX010000028.1:0-18816 GCA_964522985.1 uncultured Desulfobacteraceae bacterium | reverse complement strand
CCGCCAAAACCGATATTCTCTATTCCGATCACCCGGTCAATCACGATCAATGCGGCGGCCACAATGCCGATCATATATACGGAAATGGCTGAAATCCCCGGACTGATCTCATACCTGATGGCCGTATATATCTCCACGGGCAATGTAATGGTTTTGGGTGCGTATAAAAACAGGGCAATAATAAATTCCTGGGTGGATATGACAAATCCGAGAAATACCGCGGAAATCATTCCCGATCTGACAATGGGGATCGTTACCTTGATAAACGTCTGGAAAACATTTGCCCCCAGGTCAGCCGCAGCGGAAACGTAAATAGGATTAAACCTTTCGAATACGGCATTCATTGTTATAAAAACGAGCGGTCCGGCCCACAGGCTGTGCCCGATGGCGATGGCAAAATATGAGCCCCGCAAACCAATCTTGCTGAAAAATATCAAAAGGGCGATTCCGATCATGACCGGCGGCACCATCAACGGCCAACTGATAAAAGAACTCAGTACGCTCGACACCTTGTTTTTTTTGCGTCTGCTGAGGGCAAAGGCGGCAGGTGTTGCGATGGCCAGCGAAATGCCGGTGGATAGAGAGGCGATGATGAGGCTGTTGACAAATGCCTTTACCCACAGGCTTCTTTGCAATACCTCTTTATACCACCTGAAGGTCAAATCGGTAAATGGCCAGCTCAAATGGCTTTTTCCGGAAAAAGAGCTGAAAATAACAATCAGGATGGGGGCCAGCAACAAGATTAGAACAATTGCCACCGCTATATTAAACAATATGGTATTTAAGCTTATTTTTTTTTGGAAAAGCTCACTCATTATTTCCCCTCATCGGATTTAATTGCGCTGCGTTTGCGTTTTCGGGGTTATACGACTTTGAAAAAACAGCACCAGAATAATAAAAATCATTAACATGATGCCGATTGCTGTACCAAAGGGCCAGTCTCGTACCGACAAAATTTGCCTCTCCGCATGAATGGCTGCCGTCCAGTGGACTGGTTTTCCAAGGATCATCGGCGTTGCGTAAGAACCAAAAGACCAGATAAAGGTAAGAACCCCCCCCGAGACCACCCCCGGGAGGCTGAGGGGCCAGATGATTTTCAAAAAAGTCGTCACCTGGTTTGCACCGAGATCAATGGCCGCATCGATATATCGCTCATTGATTAGGGTCAGTACACTGAAGAGGATAAGAATGTAATAGGGTGCGCACTCGGAAAAAAGCCCCAGAACCACTGCCGGAAAGGTAAAGATCAGCTTGACAGGCGCATCTATAAGGCCCAGGTATTGAAGGGTCACATTAATCGGACCTGTGGGTGAAAGGATAATTCGCCATCCGTAGAGGCGAACAACAAGGTTTGTGAAAAGCGGAAAAAGGACACAGAAATACAAAATTTTTCTCTTAGCCCCCTTGGATTGCCAAAGGGCGTATGCCAGTATAAACCCCAATGGAACGGTCACAGCGGTTACGGCAATTCCCAGCAAAAAGCTCCGCCACAGAACCTTCAGGTAAAATATGTCCGTCATGAACCGAATGTAATTTTCTGCGGTAAAAATTTTTTCCATTTGACCGTATGTCAAAGATCGGTAGAAGCTTATCCGAACCATTTCAACCAGCGGGTACAGAAAAAAAATCAGAAAAAACACCAGGATCGGTAAAGCAGGAATAAGATATTTATATCGTTTCCACAAATTGTCGAGCATCTTGTCCTCCGGAAGATATGTCCTTTCAGTCTGCTTTGAAACACAGGGTAAACAGCTTGCTAAAGCCGACTTTGAGCAACTGCCCGCGACGAACGTCATTGGCTGCCTGGGTGTCTGCGGTGATATCAAAGAAAAAGGTCTCTTCTGTTTTTTCAAGACGGGCAAATATCCTCAGGCTCGGCCCAAAATAGACAATGTCATCAATGCACGCTTCAAATTGGTTGTCCATTGATTTTCCGGCACCATCGAGGATCACCTTTATATGTTCAGGCCTTATTATGGCACTGGCCCTGTCAGCCGTTGATGTATCCCTGTCCCGGAGCGTAACCTTGAAATCAAGCCCGGTGTCCGTTTTGAAAACCGGTTCCGGGGTTATCGCATGTATTACGCCGTGAAACTCGTTGGCCTCACCGATGAACGTTGCCACATAATCGGTGGCCGGGTTTTTGTAGATGTCCTTTGGCGACCCCACCTGCACTGCGCGCCCCTTGTCCATTACAACAACGATATCGGCCATAGTCAGGGCTTCCGTCTGATCATGCGTGACATAAATGAATGTTTTTTTAATCTGTTCGTGAAGCTTTTTAAGTTCAATTCTCATCTGCTGCCGAAGGGCCAGATCCAGGTTGGACAGGGGCTCATCTAGAAGAAGGATCGCCGGTTCCGTTGCCAAGGCACGTGCAATGGCTACCCGTTGCTGCTGCCCGCCGCTCAGCTGGAACGCCATGCGGTTTTGGTACTCTTCAAGTTGAATAAGAGCCAGAAGTTCGGCCACTTTTTTTTTAATTTCAGCCCTTCCTTTTTTTTGCGTACGCAATCCAAAGGCAATATTGTCAAAGACATTCATATGGGGGAAAAGCGCCCATTCCTGAAAAACAGTTGAGGTGTTTCGTTTGTTTGCGGGCAGGTGGGTAACATCTTCTCCCATTATCTTTACGGTTCCCCGGGTGGGATTTTCCAAGCCACCGATGATTTTGAGCAGCGTTGTCTTGCCACAGCCGCTGGGTCCTAAGAGAAAGAAAAAATCACCATCTCTGACATCAAGACTAACACCTTCCAGGGCGGTTACGTCGCCGTATTTTTTTATGATCTTTTCCAGTTGAAGGGACAGGTCGGATGGCATTTTATATCCTTTTTGGCGTTTCAAAAATTGTCGAGACAATTTTTGAAAAATCGTTGTCCGGGCATTCAAGCAAAATATAGCCCAGGTCTATTGAGACGTTATTTGTCGAAAAGCAATAATACCGGGTGCCGGGAAGAAAACCATCCCGGCACCCGGCCCGCAATGGACGGTTTTATTCTACATAGAAAACCATACCCTTATAGGTATGGTCAGAGTTCAATGGCTCTGCCAGTTGAACGGCAGATATGATACGCCGATGTTGAGTTGTCTCCCCAACCATAGCAAAGGAGTACCATATGAGCCGTTTTAAGAAGTTATCACACACGATTTGGCACTAAAAATACCCTATTGTTTGGGTCCCTAAATATCGATTACGGATACTAAAAGGCGATGTGACCAAAGAGGTTGAGCGTTGCCTACGCGCCTTTTCTGAAAACCAAGCATCTAAAGTTGTGGAACTAAATGTATGTAAGGATCGCGTTCACCTGTTGGTATTGATTCCCCCCAAGGTTTCGGTTTCGAATTTTGTAGGGGCCGTCAAAGGTAGAACAGCGATCCGAATATTTAACCGGTTCCGGAATTTGAAGCATAAACCCTATTGGGGTGATCATTTCTGGGCCAGGGGTTACTGTGTTGACACCATCGGCTAGACGAAGAAATAATTCGCAATTATATCGAATACCAAGAACGTAAAGAGAAGAAATTCGAAGAATAATCGATAGATTGAATTAGGGGACAACTCAGCCTTTGCCTCCTTTGGGGGCAAAGGCAATTTATCCCCTTTTAGGGGTTATTTCAAAACCACCCTCTCTCGGGGTGGATCCTTTATTCAAACGGCTGGCTTGCTATTGGACCAGAATTTCCTTGACGAACCGATCTTCAAGTTCTTTGCGCATAGGCTCGAGGGTCTTGAGATCCATAAAATTAATTTTTTTCCAGTCCGCATCGGTCCTGGGGTGGATGTCAGCCATGACTGCCGGAATCTCGGAAACGACATTTTTGTTGGTCATAAGGTTATAATGCTTTTTCAGAAAAGCGATCTGCGCATAGTCACTCATGATCCAGTTGATATATGCTTCGGCCAGGTCTCTTTTTTGGGTTCCCCGCACAACGCAAAAATGGTCCAGATAGGCGGCAGCACCCTCTTCGGGCAGCACCATTGCATAGGTGGTGGCCTTTCCGTATTTTTCGATCTGTTCCTGAATTTTTGAGATAACCGATCCGTTCCAGTAGTTGCCCACCAAAATTTCACCTGCATCAAGGGCCGCCCAGAATTCAGCCCCCTTGTCATAACAGAAAAACCATCGTTTGCTTAGATCGTTCATGGACGCAAAAATTGCATCCCGCCCCTCTTTGCTGTAAATGGCCTTGGAGGGTGGGTCATAATCGGTAAAGTAGCTACCCACATAGACCCAGTAGGGGAACCATCTTTCTATGGCGATTTTTCCCTTGAACTCATCTTTCAACAAATCCTTCCACGATGTGGGCGGACTTTTCACAAGGTCTTTTCTGTACATGAGAACATGGATACCCACATCAAAAGGCACGCCATACTCGGTGTTCGGAGAAATTTCATTCATCAATATGGGGAAAACCTTTTTTGCGTTAGGTATATACTCATATCGAAGGGGCAGCCACAGTTTGTTTTTAATGCCCACGACATAGTCACCGTCCGCTGCTATGGTGACATCCAGCGGCGGATCATCGGCAGGGGCCGACAGGATTTCAGGCGTAAAGTCCCATGAGTATTTGTGTTCCAGTTTTGCCCCGGTCAATTCTTCAAAGGGTTTGGAAAAAACTGCTTCAAAATTTTTTGCATACGGGCCGGACCATGTGCCGACAATAAGGGTCTGGCCCTCATAGGGTCTGGCCCCCTGGGCCGCGGGTACTGCAAATGCACCAATTAATACAACGCACATCAGCAACATTAAAAAATGATTTAACTTCTCCATGATGTTCCTCCCTTTTGGTTGTTTGGGTGATATTGTCTTTTGCAGGTTCACGGATAAGAACCCTTTACAAGTGTGTCAAAGAATTTACGCTATTGCAGATTTTGGATGCTGCGGTAGCAATGCATCTAAAGAAAAAGCAGAGCAAAAAAAATACCACATCCGGCAAAATCATTTTATATTGTTATTTAAATCAAAGGCACTCCCCATTGTCAAGACAAAAACCAGGGTTTTTTAAGATACATTTTTGAGCTCAAAATTATCCTGAAAATTAAAAAATTATAATAAAAAACTGTGCAATGTCCCGTAGGAAAAATTATGATAAAACTTTTCTTTCAAAAAAGCCATTAAAATATATCTCTGCCGGGGTGTCCTTATCTATCTATATTTTGACGCCATAAAATAAGTAGACGGGTAAATGTCAAATCAAGACCGGGATTTGCTTGAATTACGCAGCAAGAATGTTCCTTAAGGGCCGTTTAATACGTTTACGACTTTTATTGAAAGGGCGCAAGGGGCCAGTCAACGGACGGGAACCGATTGACTTCACCGGCGGGATCGGGGTTAATAATGTGGGCCACAGTCATCCCAAAGTAGTGGCCGCCATCAAGGATCAGACCGACAAATTTATCCATACCTGCTTTCATGTGGGCATGTATGCGTCGTACGTTGATCTTGCGCCCGCCTGAACGCTCTGGCGCCCGATAATTTTTCCAAAATGAGCATATTTGCCAACTCCGGCGCCGAAGCTGTAGAAAATGCGGTCAAGATCGTCCGTTATGCCAAATCCCGGCCGGCGGTGATCTGTTTTGAGAATGCATTTTATGGACAAACACCCTTCTACATGATAACTACCGGCTGCGGGGGTGGAATATGGCTGGTTCCCCGGCGTAAGAAGGAACTCAGGGATAACTGAAACCGGCGGAGATAATAAATAAATTAAAAAGGAGTAAGGCTTTGATTTAAAAAGATTTTTTACACCTGCATCGGTGGCCATTATCGGTGAATCGGCGGCAAGCCCTTGCATTATTTGAAAAAACATGGTATGGTAATTTTGAAATAATTTATTGAGAAAGTTGATCTGGCGCTTATCGCCGTAAACTACAGGCTTGTTCCCGCCCTGTTGAAGCAGTGTGTGAAAACAGGGGTACGTTTTGTATCCATTTCCACTTCCGGGTTTGCTGAAGTCGGTGCAGGGGGACGGCAGATGCAGGAACAATTATCAAAACGTGCATCTCCAAAAAACATTGTCTGAATTTTTTGAAAAACGATGAACATAAATGGAGGTAAAATGAAAATTCTGGTAGGATATGATGGCAGCAATGTATCCAGAGAAGCGCTGGATACCGCACTTAAGCATGCAAAAGCCTTTAATATCGGCATTTATGTCATCACCTCGATGTCGGGAGGTGATATTAGTAAAGTAGCTGAAATCGAAAAGGCTGAACAGAAGCTGGAATACATAAAAGAGGTTGCGGCCAAGGCGGATATCCCCTGTGAAACTCATCTTCTGATACGCGGGGCGTCTCCAGCCGAAGATTTGGTCCGGTTTGCAAAGGAGCACCCGGTTGAAGAGATTGTCATCGGGGTAAAAAGAAGGTCCAAAGTCGGCAAAGTGGTCTTCGGGTCCACGGCCCAGTACGTGATCCTGAAAGCGCCCTGCCCGGTCGTTTCGGTAAAATAAAAAATTGCCCGCTACCTTTAGGGGGTGGGTTTATTCCGGCTCCTTAAGCCCTTATATTCTGCGGTTTTCTGTTTGTATTCAAACAAGGCGCCTGCGTGGCGGCCGGCCCTATTTGCATTTTTTAAGTGTTGAGCCCCTGAAAACATCAACCTATACCCGCCAACTGTTTTTTGCGTCGTGCGATCCATTCCTTTAATTCCTGCTCCAATCCGCTGTCCATAGGTGGTTTCTTGTATGCCGCCAACCTTTTATTAAGCAGCTCGCCGGCCTGATCCGCCGCATCCATGCCCCCTTTTTGCAGCCAGATGGCATAAGAATCTCTGTTGCCAAGGCCGCCCTGGTAAAGGGAACGAAAGTTATTAAAGGTGCTGGGATGGGTAAGATAGTCACCTTTGGCCCCCATGGCCAACAGGGTATCGATTTCAAGGGTTTTTTCGGTTACTTCGATTTTTTGTTTTGATTTTAGAATATAGCGGCACAGTTCCTCATCCATGAGCCATTTTTCAAGACTTGTGGCCAGATAGGAGCTGAGCATGCCAAAGGCGTGCAAAATATAATCAGCGCCGCTTTCAATGGCAGTGTTCAGGCAAAGAGCGCTTTCGGCCATGGCCTGTCCATCGGGGATGTGGGCGTCACTCAACGCACCGCCGGTGCGGCTGGGTAAACCATAAAATTTAGCCAGTTGCACCAGGCCTTTGGATAAAATCAAGGTTTCCGGGGTGCCCAGACAGGCGGCGCCGTTTTTCATATAAAGGGGGCAGGAGGTGCTGCCGTAGATTATCGGCGTTCCAGGACTTACCATCTGACTCAACACCACGCCGGACAGCAGTTCGGCATTGCCTATGGCCAGTGCACCGGGAATGAAAACCGGCGCGCTGGACCCCAGCAGCAGCATGTTGGTGATGGCGGCGGGCTGGCGATGGCTTGCCAGTATCATCAGGGCTTCCGCCTGATTCGGAGCGTATTGCAGGGGAGACAGCGGGCTGATTATGCCCATGGCACATGGTTGCGCCTGCAATTTTTCCCTGCCCCCGAAAATGATTTCAAGCATCGCCAGGCAGTCCGTTACAGCGTTTACATCCTGAGTGTTGACGGTGGCGGCCACATCGCACAGGGTCAGGTCTTGCCACATCATATCCAGATGGCTGATTTTGGCATCCACGTCATGGGGATGCACGGATTCATGGGCCGTCATCTGGTTGAAGGGGGAGGTCTGAACCAGCTTGGCAATTTTCCGATAATCCGCCATGGTTCCAAGGCGCTGGGTTTTATCTCTTTCGGCAATATATACTTCACCGCCGGTACTGCACAGCACCGGGGTGCCACCGCCAATGTGGAGATTTTTCTTAGGGTTTCTTGCCCTGATGCCAAATTGTGCCGGCACGCTTTCCGTAGCATTTAAGACCTGTTGCTCTGTAAAAAATACCTTGGAACCATGCACTTTAAATCCATGCTGTTTAAAAACAGCCAGCACCGTTTCACTGTCCATCACAATTCCCTGCTCCTGCAAAAGACGCATGGCGGCATTGTGAATCTGTTCCAGATCGTTGGTGTTAAACGGTTTGTTTGCTGAGGATAGATGTGCCATGATGTGCCGATACCTTATTTTTGTCTAATTTTATGAACATAAACAATCATTATGCCGGAAAACAATGAGGCCCATTGCGCTCAAACCGGCTACGGTGCCAAAGAGAATTTTTTTGACTCCAAAAACGATGGGGAAGGGTTCGGAAAATATCCGCTTACCCCCAAATATTCTAATGGCCGTTTTCCTGATGTCATTGATACGTCTGAGCAATGATTACACCTAATTGCGGGCGAAAGTATTTTGTTGCAAAAATGGGGTAAGGTTA
Organism: uncultured Desulfobacteraceae bacterium; assembly: GCA_964522985.1. GTDB lineage: Bacteria > Desulfobacterota > Desulfobacteria > Desulfobacterales > 4572-123 > 4572-123. The sequence continues at coordinate 10,510 of CAZFXX010000028.1, read as the reverse complement.
TAGCATTCCGTAATTTATTTCAAGAATATATTGTCAAACTTCGATGCATTAGGAAACCTGCCATTTTTTAAAGAATCGGCTTTTAATAATTTTACACAATTAACTTGACACTACCAGAAGTCCGATCGTATATGTATCTGTAAGCGTTGGTACCCAGCTCCTTTGCGGCTTGAATAATAAGCAAAAATGAATCTTGTCATTTTTTTCCTACCGGAGAATTGATTAACATAACATTATAACCGTTACCGGCCAGTGGCGTAACGCCTTGTATACCCATTATATTTGAATCGGTCTGATTTTAACCACGGGCTAAATTAAATTTTTTAACAGTAAATATAAATGTTTAAATATTCCCATGGATCTTTATGGGTCTTGTCTAAAAATATGGCACGATTCTTGGATGTACATATTTTAAGATTCAATAATTACCGGCAACTGTTGGCAAATTTGCCATTATCCAACCATGTAACGAAAGGAGACAACTATGAACGCAAAAAATTGTTGTAAAACTATGGAAATGGAACTTACTGCATGGAAGGCGATCATTTATGACATTTCCCGGAAAATGGAACAGGTACCCAGCAGTGATAGGCAGAAAATACTGCCCAATATCGAAGACCTGCACATACTTGTGACTGAAATGGATGACAGAATTGAACAAATTCGGGAGGAATGCACTCCGGAGACGGGCATCGACGATCTCAGGACAGACCGCGAGAAGTTTGATAAAAGTGTTACCAACCTTCGGGTGAAGGCCGAAGACGCTATGGATATCCTTGGCGCCGGCAATTTTGGCGGATGAAACGACCCGGCACGGGTTCAGTTTAATAGAAAAAACAGATCGACGATATCAACAACCTTCGTGATTCGTTGGTATATTAAGATTGCATATTTAGTGCCCATCCAGAAATGAGGATTTTGTTTAAAATCAAGGCATGCGAAAAATTAATCACGGGCATATGTCTGATATTTTAAGGATTGTTTTTGAGCACGCCAAGGACATTGGTTTCACAGCACATAACGATGAGGTTGGGTAAAAAACCATTTCTGGACAGGGGCTGTTAAGCTGAACCTGTACCCGGTTATTGTAAAGTTATAAAAATATTCAATTACCAATCGATGTTTCAAAGTTCAATGACGATTTCGCCCCAGCCCCGAAAAGCATGTACTCTCTATTTGAGTTAAAAAATCCCATCCCTATAATTTCCAACCCCCAAGATCGGTAATTTGTCGTCTTATGTCTAAAGACGTTAAAATCAATCCCCAGTTCGTTACGATAAAACTTGGAACGTTACAGCTAATCTGGTAACATTTTGTTTACGTTAAAAATTCATATTTTTAGGGAACGGTCAACACCGCAGGAGAATCAGGCAAAGGCATTTCATGAGCTAATATTGACGCAAAGGGTTTAACAAAAAGGGGCACATGAACCTTAGAATAAAATATTTGCTGATTACCCTATTTCTGGCCATCATTTTGATGATGGCCGGGATTATCTATAACAGCACTAAAATGATCACGGAAAAGACTGTTGAGAGTCACCAGCAAGGCATTGTTTCCGACGCTGCAAAAACTGTGGAGCTATGGCTTGAACAACGTATGAAAATTATAGAAGCAACTGCGGCGGCAGTGCAACAGATCCCCATTGCGCAGGATGCCCAAACACTGCGATTTCTAAAACTGGCCATGGAAGCGGGCAATTTCAGCGATGTCTATATCGGATTAGCGGATGGGACCATGATTGACGGCGCTGATTGGCCGCCCCCAAAAGGATATGATCCTAGAATAAGACCATGGTACAAGACGGCTGTATCTGAAAATAAAATTGCCTTTACAACCCCGTATGTTGATATGACGACAAATAAAATGGTTATTGCCGTTGTCAAGCCGTTGTATGTGGATAATGATTTTAAGGGCGTGATCAGTTCCGACATCATTCTTGATACGCTTGAAGAGAATGTGATGAATGTAAAGATCGGCAAGTCCGGTTATACATTTGTCATTAACCGTCAGGGCACTGTACTGATTCACCCTGATCAATCGCTTTTGATGAAATCAAAAATTCAAGAATTAGATTTTTCTCTTCACGGTATTCTTGATTATTTTAATAAATCCTTACTCGGTTCTTATTACTACAACTATCTCGGTAAAGAAAAAATGCTTTCTTTTCAACGACTTTCAAATACCGGATGGTATCTGTGTACCACCGTTGAAAGAAATGAGGCGTATCAACTGGCTAAAAATACAGCCATGCTGTTTGCCATGGAGGTGGTGTTTAAAATTCTCGGCATTTTAGTGATACTGACGCTGGTGGTCGTTAGTGGCAGCGCGCTGGTCCTTTTGATATCCCGGCATAGATTTAAAATAGCTGTTCAGCGGCATGATTTGTTGATGTCTGTTAAGGAAAAAGACTTAAAAGGAGAAATTGTTCGACGGAAAGAAGTTGAAACAAGGTACCAGACCCTGTTCAATGTTGCCACCAATGCGATCATGCTCAGTGATCATTTTTCCTATATAGAATGCAACGAAAAAGCCATGGACCTGTTTGGATACGACATGACGGAAATTATCGGCAAATCAATGCTTGACCTGTCCCCGATCATTCAACAGGACGGTCAGGAGAGCAAGAAAAAATTTGCTAAAATTATCAACAGCGTGATGGCCGGTAAACAAAAATTTTTTAAATGGATATTTCAAAGATCCGATGGGACTGAATTCCCGGCAAAAGTTAGCCTTCAACGGCTTCAGCTTGATAAAGAATCGGTCATATTATCGAGTATTTGGGATATTTCAAAGCAGGCCAATGCAGAGCAGCAGCTTATGCAGGCACAGAAAATGGCAGCAATGGGCGAGATGTTAAGTGCCATTGCACATCAGTGGCGCCAACCCTTAAATGCCTTATCGGCTTATATATCAAGTCTTCCTCCAGCCTTTTATAACCGGATGATTACCAAGGATTTTATAGAAAAAATAGTCAAAGAATCAGACGCCCAGATTCAGTTCATGTCGAGAACCATTAATGATTTCAGACAGTATTTCCTTCCATCCAAAACAAAGCAGCACTTTGACTTATTCGACTCAATCCGCAGTGCCGTTAAATTGATCAATCCTCAATTAAAGCAAAAGGCCATCAGCCTTCAGATATATGATAAAGAGGAAAATCAACCGCTATTTATATTTGGATACAAAAATGAATTTGTTCATGTGCTGGTAAATATCATATTAAATGCCAAAGATGCCATTGAAGAAAGGCAGAAAGTCCTTAAGGGGGAAAATGTAGACCCCCGGATTGATTTGGCCGTTACCACCAAAGACGGTTACGCTACCCTTGCCGTCAGCGATAATGGATGTGGCGTTCCCGAACATCTGTTTACTAAAATTTTTACACCTTACTTTACAACAAAAGGGACCACTATCGGTACGGGAATCGGGCTTTATATGGCAAAAACCATTGTGGAAAAAGAGATGAATGGCACCCTGTCTGTTGAAAACAAAAAAGAAGGCGCAACATTTATCATACACCTGCCCCTGTCGCACGGCAAAGGACTCGAATATGCTTAAGTCCGGTAATTTGGAAATCAATATCATCCTTGTGGATGATGAGCAGGCGGAACTGGATGCTTACAGTTTTTTATTACACTCCATGGGCGTGAAACAGATTACCACTATTAAGGACAGCAGAAAAATCATGCCGGTTCTGGAAAAATTTCATTCCTGCATCATGTTTCTTGACCTTAACATGCCGCACAAATCAGGTCAGCAGGTACTTGTAGAAGCCAGAGATAAATATCCTCACATTCCTGTGATTATCTGTACCGCCAATTCCGACATCGAAATGGCGGTTGAATGCCTGAAAATGGGCGCCCATGATTATCTGGTTAAACCAATCAGCATGAATACATTTAGTTCTGCACTCAGAAATGCTTTGGAAATATGTACCCTTCGAAATGAAGTCATGGCATTAAAGGGTCTGCCTTTTTCGAAAAAAATTCCTCACTCGGAACATTTTTCAAACATTATAACCCGAAACCCCGTTATGATAGGCCTTTTCCAGTATATTGAATCGATAGCCGCAAGTGGACAGCCGGTCCTGGTTCTCGGCGAAACCGGCTCGGGCAAAGAACTGATTTCCAAAGCCATCCACGACGCCAGCAATGCAGCCGGTGAATTTATTGCAGTGAATGTATCCGGCCTGGACGAAACACTTTTTTCAGATGCGCTGTTTGGACATAAAAAAGGCGCCTTTACCGGGGCAGACAAAGACAGGGCCGGTCTGATTGAAAAATCAAAAGGCGGGACCCTTTTTTTGGATGAAATTGGTGATTTAAATGTTGCCTCTCAGGTAAAATTGCTTCGTCTGCTCCAAGAGGGCATATATTACCCATTGGGGGGCGATCATCCCCAAAAATGTCAGGCAAGAATCATTACCGCAACCAATAAGAATTTTAATAAACTTTCCGGTATGGAAAATAAATTTCGTATGGATCTTTATTATCGACTATCGACGCATCTGATTAAAATTCCACCTTTGAGGGAACGAAAAGAAGACATCCCCCTGCTGGTGGAATATTTAAAGGACAGGGCCGCTCAAAGTATGGGGAAAAAGATTGTAACCATAAGTCCAAAGTTATTAAACATACTTTCCAGACAATTTTTCCCGGGCAACATCAGGGAGCTCAAAACATATATTTATGATGCAGTGGCCCAGTGCAGCTCCAAAGAACTGACTGAACATGCCATTGTCGAGCGGTTAAGTGATGGTCCCCTCAAATCAGACCCTTCATGCTTTCGTGATGATGCCGGTGTTATAGAATCTCTTTTCGGATATTTCCCGACCCTTGCGGAACTGACGGAACATGTCATCGATCTTTCATTGAAAAAAACGAATCATAACCAAACAAAGGCTGCCCAGGTTCTGGGTATCTCAAAACAGGCTTTAAGTAAAAGATTGAAAAAAAGAAATATGTTTTGATGATTTTGGCATCCTGAAGCAGGCAAAAAAGATGCGAGGACTTTTGGGGCCGGATTTGCGATTGATGAAGTAATAGCATCCAATTTCTGTGGATAAAAGAATTGTCAACCAAATATGACGACGTCAATTTTTATTGACTTTCATAGCAAATGCCGCTTCCTTAAAAACATTATTTTTATGTCTCAATGACTCCCTAACTACTCGTTTTATAAAGATTTCCCAGTTGTCCGGCCTGTGTTGGCATACCAATTGCTGTAATTTATAATACCACTTCAATCAAACGGGACCATTAACCTTCGACAGTAGCGCCTGATCTAACCACTATGACTAAACGCCTGGCAGGCGACATACCGCTGGGTGCGATTTTAGATAGGGAAAAAACAACAAATACCTGAGAAAAAGGTTGCCCAATATAAGAAAGACAAGGTGCGGCAACAAAACAGGAAACGACCAATAATGCCTGCAATGGGCGGGCTGTCACATAAATTCAACCCGAATTTTGTGATTTTTGGAAAAGCGATGTGCGGGAGATTTGTGTGAATTGACTCCAAAATCGCTTATTTCAGGTTCACGCAAACAGCATCATTTATAGGAGGACAATTCTATGGGGAAAAAAAGTATGTTTTGGAAATCGGCTTGTTTGACATTGGCGGTTGCCTTTTTTGCAGGCATCTGTGGGCTGGTCGCATCCGTTCAGGCACAAGATAAAGTGGTTAGGATTGGCAATATTATTCCCTTGTCCGGCCCGTCTGCATCAGTGGGCGAGCAGGGGAAAAATGCCAGAGAAATGGCTTTAGAAGAAATTAATTCCGCCGGTGGTATAAAATCCCTTGGCGGGGCAAAACTGGAACTTTATTATGCGGATTCAGAATCCAAGCCTGAAAAGGGTATTTCCGAAGCCGAAAGGCTCATCAATACCAAAAAAGTAAATGTGCTTACCGGCTGCTGGAATTCAGCGGTAACGTATCCAACCTCTGCAATCGCTGAAAGATATGGGGTTCCATTTATAGTGCCTGTATCCGTAGCTGATAAAATCACGGAGCAGGGATTTAAAAATGTATTCCGAATTGCTGCAAAAGATTCCTGGTGGACAAGAGATCAGTTTTCATTCCTCGAAGACATGAAAAAAGAGTTTGGGATGAGTGTTAAAAAGTTGGCTTTTGTATATGAAAATGGCGACTGGGGCAAAGGTATTGCCGGCCAGTGGGAGAAACTTGCAAAAGAAGGCGGATATGAAGTGGTCCTTGACGAACCATATCCTTCTACTTCAACGGATCTGAGCCCGGTGGTTCAGAAAATTCGTCGTTCCCACGCAGATGTCCTGATGCTGGTTTCCAATGCTGCCGATGCTATTTTACTTACCAATACCCTTGCCGAGTATAAAGTAAAACTGAAAGCCATCATCAGCAGTGGTGGTGGACATGCAGACCCATCTTTTTTAAAGGCGGCAGGCAAAAATGCGCAGTATATGTTTGATATTGTTGAGTGGGAAACAGATGTGAATAAACCGGGTGCCAAAGAAACAAATGATAAATATAAGGCAAAATATGGATATAACCTGACCGGTGAAGCAGTGGATGCTTATCTAGCCATGTATGTGATCAAAGATGCCCTTGAACGTGCGGGAAGTCTTGACCCCCAGAAGATCAGGCAAGCGCTTGTCACAATGGATTTAAAAGGCGGCCCCGGAATGATTGTCGGCTATGATGCGGTTAAATTCGATTCAACCGGCCAGAATGAGAACGCCTCCCTGGTGATGGTACAGATTAATGATATTGGTAAGGGGTTGGAACGGATCACCGTATGGCCCAAGAATGCAAGAAGAACTGGTTATACACCGGTTCTCCAAAAATAATATAATAACGGCCATGCCCTATCGGGCAAAAAATCAAAGATTTTAACAAGACATGAAAGTTATGCGTTGTGAGGAATACGAGCAGTAGAACCGCCAATTTAGTTCTCACCACTCTAAATTCATATCTCACGACTTTCACATAAGGTTAACGTATGAGCCCCGGAAGACAACACGACGTTCTTCCGGGGCACCCCCCATGCTGTTTGGAGATTCAAATGATTTATTTACTTGAAGATGCCATAAATGGGATATTGATGGGATCGATTTACGGTTTGACTGCCCTGGGGCTTACCATTGTTTTCGGGGTATTGAAAGTGATCAATTTTGCCCATGGATCTTTGCTTATGGTCGGTATGTATTTGGCTTTATGGTCCGTGTCACTCATAGGTATACATCCCTATCTTGCCCTTATCATTGTCGTTCCGGTAATGTACTTTTTCGGCTACTATCTTCAGGATATTGTTATAAAGCCTATTTTTAAAGCGGAAAAGGATGTTCGCGAGCCGATAACCGTTATTATTGTAACCACCGGCGTCTGGTATGTTCTTGACAATCTGACGTTGCTCATTTTCGGTCCCCAATACCGATCAATACAGGCCAATCCCCTTAAGGGGAAAATGATTGAACTGGGAGAAATATTTATCTCCGTACCCAAGCTCTGGGGATTTTGTACCGCCATTATCACTGCATTCGGGGTATATTACTTTTTTCAATATACCCGAATGGGCCGTGCAATCCGTGCCACCAGTCTGGATCGTGATGCAGCAAGCCTTGCCGGTATCAATCAATATAAGATTTATAATATTGCCTTTGGTATCGGCACAGCCGTTGCCGGTATCGCCGCGGTCACCCTGGTTCCATTTTACAACATATTCCCCACGGTTGGTGTTCTTTTTGACATCAAGGGGTTTATTATCGTTGTGCTGGGTGGATTGGGAAGCATGGGGGGGGCAATCATCGGCGGCATTATTGTAGGCCTCATTGAATCTATTGGGCCCCAATTTATGACAGCAACCTGGACCGAAGCCATTGTTTACGGGCTTTTTCTGTTAGTCCTGTTTGTAAAACCATCTGGACTGTTCGGAGAAAAACATGACTGGTAAAGAAAATCTTAGAGTCAAAAAAACGAATTTAAAGGCACAGAAAAAAGGGCTTGATTCCCATACCGGATCTCATATTAAAGCAGGTTCAGGCCCATTTGTTACAAGGGGTAACATAAAGACCATGTCCCTTGCACTGGCTGTTCTGGTTGCCTTTGGCCTGCCATTGGTCATAACAAGCCCGACCTATCTTCATATCATCGTTCTTATGTTTTTTTATGCCTATCTGACAACGAGCTGGAACATGGTAGGCGGATTTGCCGGTGTCCTGCCCCTTGGCCATTCCGTCTTTATAGGGATCGGTGCCTATACCTCTACCATTCTTTCCCTGCAATACGGTGTAAGCCCCTGGATAGGGATGATGATAGGCGGTATTCTTTCCGTATTTGTGGGGGTCTTAATCGGTCTGCCCACATTTAAGATGCGGGGAGCATATTTTGCCCTGGCCACCATCGCCTTTGCTGAAGGGTTCCGGGTGATGGTGGAAAATATTGATTTTATCGGCCCGTTAAATGTCAACGGCCCCAGAGGTTTACAAATTCCACCTCAGAACTACGGGTTTGCCAATTTTATGTTTGCCGGTAAAGAACCCTATTATTATATCATCTTAATCATGTTGATCGGTGTTCTGGCTTTGACCTGGTTTATTTCACGATCCAAATTGGGATATTATCTGAACGCAGGCGGTGAAGAGCCTGAAGCTGCGATGGCCCTGGGTGTCAACGTAGCCAAAACAAAACTGGCTGCCATGGCCATCAGTTCATTTTTTACTGCCCTGGCCGGTACATTTTATGCCCAGTTTTCTTTGTTCATTCATCCCAAATCCATTATTTCCCTGGATATTTCATTTGAAATTGCGTTTATCGCGTTAATCGGCGGGAGGGGATCCATCGCAGGCCCGGTTCTTGGCGCATTACTTTTAAGACCCGTCAGTGACTTTTCCAGAATATATTTTGGAGATATCCTGCCCGGGCTTCATCTTGTCATTTATGGGGTTATTTTGATTTTGGTAATGATTTTTCAACCCAGGGGAATCCAGGAATCATTAACCAGGATGTACGACAGCGTGGTTGATCGAGTGGTAACCTGGTCGCAAAAGGATGGTGAGGCATGAAAATACTTGAGATAACAGATATGGTCATGCGATTCGGCGGTTTAACAGCAGTTAATAAATTAAATCTTTCCATTGATCAGGGAGAAATTTTAGGCCTCATCGGGCCCAATGGGGCCGGAAAATCTACGGTATTTAATTGCGTTGCCGGTGTATATGCGCCAACTGGAGGCCGGGTTCAATTCAACGGGCAAACCATTAACAATGAAAAGCCATGGAACCTTTGTAAAAAAGGATTGGCCAGAACCTTTCAACTTGTTAAACCCTTTGCAACCAAAAGCGTCCTCTATAATGTCGTGGTGGGTGCCTTTGCCACAACCGACAACACTAAGGAAGCGGAACAAAAAGCCATAGAAATCCTAAAAGCCCTGAAATTTGAAGATAAAAAAGAAGTAAAGGCATCTAGCCTGACCATTGCCGATCGAAAACGACTCGAAATAGCAAGAGCACTTGCAACTGAACCCAAGCTTTTACTTTTTGACGAAGTGATGGCCGGTTTACGACCGGCTGAAGTGGATGGAATGGTAGAGATTATCAAGCGGCTTAGAAAAACAGGCATAACCATTTTTTTAATCGAGCACATTATGCGTGCCATCATGGCGCTTTCCGATCGGATCGTGGTGATTCACTTTGGGAAAAAAATTGCAGAAGGCACACCCCAGCAGGTAGCCTCAAATGACAATGTGATCAAAGCTTATCTGGGAGATGATTATGGCGTTTCTTGAAATCAATACCATCGATGCATTTTATGGTGATGTTCAGGTCATATTTGATCTATCTTTGAAGATTAATGAAGGTGAGGTGGTCAGTATCATCGGAGGGAATGGAGCGGGAAAATCCACTTTATTGAAAACCATCTCAGGCCTGATGAATCCGGCCAAAGGCACGATCGCATTCAGAGGCGATACCATATCAAATTCTCCACCCGAAGAGATTGTTGAAAAAGGCATTATTCAAATTCCCGAAGGAAGACGTCTTTTTTCACTTATGAGCATTAAAGATAACCTGATCGTCGGTGCATACAACAGACGGGCTGATAAACATATTGAAGAGACACTTGACCAGGTGTATGAAATGTTGCCGGTACTTCAGGAAAGAGAAAAACAGATAGCCATGACCCTTTCCGGCGGAGAACAGCAGATGGTCGCCATCGGCAGAGGGTTAATGGGCAGACCGAAACTGTTGATGCTGGATGAACCCTCCCTGGGTCTGGCGCCGGTTTTGATTAACAGCATCTTTGAGACCATTCGAAAAATTGCGGATCAGGGGACCACCGTTCTTTTGGTGGAGCAGGATGTAAAACATTCCTTGACCTTGAGTGACCGGGGTTATGTATTGGAGCATGGGCGTGTCGCCATGGATGGCCCGGCAAAGGATTTGATCAATGATCCGCACATAAAAAAAGCATATCTGGGGCTATAAGCCTTATCGTGTCAAAGCACTGGGATCTGAGTCATGTTTTTCAGGCGGTG
>CAZFXX010000027.1:0-18830 GCA_964522985.1 uncultured Desulfobacteraceae bacterium | reverse complement strand
TGGGACCTGGCCAAATATTGTTCACTGAACATTGTTTCAGTGTTCGGCGGCATGGATTATGAAAAACAGCGCCACCAATTGACCGACCAACGCGTTGATATCGTGGTGGCCACACCGGGACGGCTGCTTGACTTTAACCAGCGGCATGATCTCCACCTTAGCAAGGTTGAAGTCCTGATCATCGATGAGGCTGACAGAATGCTGGATATGGGATTTATTCCGGATGTGCGTCGGATTGTCTACAAAACACCACCCAAGGCTAACCGCCAGACCATGCTTTTCAGTGCAACCCTGACCCCGGAAGTGATCCGCCTGACCGAGCAATGGACCAAAAAACCGGTTATGGTGGAGATCAAACCCCAAGAGGTAGCCGTTGAAAGCGTAGAGCAGATTGTCTATACCGTGACAACCCACGAAAAATTTACGCTGCTTTATAATATCATCGTCAAACAAAAATTGGAAAGAGTCCTGATTTTTTGCAACCGGCGTGATGAAACCCGAAGGCTTGGCGACCTGCTGTCCCGGCACAGAATTAATTGTGCGCTTCTTTCCGGTGAAATCAATCAGAAAACCCGGGTCAACACCCTGGAAAAATTCAAGGCCGGCAAAATCAGGGTTCTGGTAGCCACGGATGTGGCCGGCCGCGGTATTCATATCGAAAGTATGCCCCATGTCATCAACTATACGCTGCCGCATGACCCCGAGGACTATGTACACCGTATCGGACGTACCGGACGGGCCGGAAAGACCGGAACTTCCATCAGTTTTGCCTGTGAAGAGGATTCCTTCTATATCCCGCCCATTGAGGAATTTATCGGCAATGAACTGCACTGTATCCAGCCGGAAGAAACATGGCTGACCCCGCCGCCGCCGCCACTCCCCAAACGCAAGCCGGCCTTCAGTAGACCGCAGGGGAAGCGGTATTCCCGGCGTGACGGATCTTCAAAGACCGGCCCTCGGCGGTCCGCCGGCCCGGGGAGTAGAAAGCCCAGGCCGCCTGAAAAGGGCCGGCAGTCAAGTACCATGCCGAAAACCAGAAACAATTGAAAAATCACAATAATTAAAAAACAAATTCCAAAAAAATATCAATGGCTAAAATTGTAAGTTCCAAAAATCGGTACGGGGCCTGCGATTTATTCTTCCTCTCCGGACCCCAAGGCCGATTTATTTGAGCTTTGATATTTGGCCATTGTGATTTGGAATTTGGTGCTTGTAATCTATTATTTGCGGTGTACGCCTTTTCAACAGCACCGGTTTAGAGCACAAATTATTATCCGGTCCGACGCCATAAATTTTAAAAAATATTTCCGGAAATCTAAAATGTCCGTAATATCAGTAAAAAATGTTCATATGGAATTTGGCGGCCCGGCGCTGCTGGATGACATCAACCTGCAAATCGGACCGGGGGAGAAAATCGGACTGGTCGGGCGTAACGGAAGCGGCAAGACCACTCTTGTAAAGCTTCTTATGGGTGACCTGCTTCCCGATCAGGGAAATATCTGGCACCGGCAGGGCCTGAAAATCGCCGGCATACCCCAAGATGTGCCCCATACTATTTCCGGGACGGTTTTTACGATCATGGCCCGGGGCATGGGTGAAAAAAGCCAGACTTTAGCTGAATATCAAAAAATCAGTCAAGCCCTGTTAAATCAAGTCAGCCCGGCCCTGTTGAAACGCCAGGCCCAACTTCAGCAAATTCTGGATACCAACGATGGATGGCGATTGCACCGGGATGTTGAAGATATTATCTCACGAATGGAATTATCCGGAACTGAAAAATTCGAAAACCTCTCGGCCGGATTAAAACGAAGAGTACTGCTCGCCCGGGCACTGGTTAACGGCCCGGATGTGTTACTGTTGGACGAACCCACCAATCACCTAGATCTGGATGCCATTGCCTGGCTGGAAGATTTCCTGTCGAACTGGAACAAAACCCTTTTATTTATTACCCATGACAGGATGTTTTTAAACAAACTGGCCACCCGTATCATTGAACTTGATCGCGGGCAGCTTTCTTCATGGTCCTGCGACTATCGGACTTATGTAAAACGCCGGCATGAATCCCTGGAAGCCGAAAATAAACAAAACGCCCGCTTTGACAAAAAACGGTCAAAGGAAGAGGTATGGATCAGGCAGGGCATCAAGGCCCGCCGAACCCGCAACGAAGGCCGTGTGCGGGCTCTGCAGGAAATGCGGGCCGAGGTAAAAAGTCGGCGGCAGCGACTGGGGACCGTGCGCATGCGCGCCCAGGAAGCCGAGCGCACCGGCCGCCTTGTGATTGAAGCCGAAAAAATAAAATTTTCCTATGAAGACCGGATGATTATCCGTGATTTTGCCACCACCGTCATGCGGGGGGACAAAATCGGCATTATAGGCCCCAACGGAGCCGGGAAAACAACTTTGCTGCGGATACTGACTGGTGAGGTATCCCCTTCGAGCGGTATCATACGGCATGGTGTAAAGTTGGAAATGGCCTATTTTGATCAACTGCGGAGCAAGCTTGATGAAAGTAAAACCGTTCAGGAAAATATCGGGGAGGGCAATGACATGCTGACCATCAACGGAACCAAACGACATGTCATCAGTTATTTAAAGGATTTTCTTTTTTCGCCGGAGCGGTCTAGGACCCCGGTCCGTATTCTCTCGGGTGGAGAAAAAAACCGTCTTTTACTGGCCCGGCTTTTTCTCAGGCCCTCCAATGTACTGGTCCTGGATGAACCAACCAATGATCTGGATACGGAAACCCTTGAAATTCTGGAAGAACTACTGCTCGATTATAAAGGGACCGTGCTGCTGGTCAGCCACGACCGCATGTTTTTAAACAATGTGGTGACCAGCACACTCGTGTTTGAAGGCAACGGCCGGGTCAATGAATATGTGGGCGGTTATGACGACTGGCTTTCCCAACGCAGACAGAATGACGATCCAAAGATAAAAATAAAAAAAATCCTGAAAAGCGAAAACGCCTCCGGGGGCAGGCAGCCAAAAAAACTCGGCTACATGGAAAAGCGTGAACTTAAAGCCCTGCCCCAACGTATTGAAGAACTTGAAGCAATGCAAAAAAATCTGTATGAACAAATGGCCGACCTGGAATTTTACAAACAAAAAGGCAATGGAATGGTCCGGATCAGAGAAAAATCAAGTGCACTGGAACAGGAACTCGAATCGGCCTATAAGCGATGGGAGACGCTGGAAGCGATCAATACACCCGATTAAAGATTGAATAATGAATAGTGAGAATTGAAAACTTGTGGTATCGCTTCGCTCTGTCTTTTTATATTTAAAATTTGGTAGAATGCCTTCAATATTCAGTTTTTCAGTATTCGATTTTCAATTATACAAATCACCGCTTCCGGTTTGCACAAAAAAATAAGCGATTAATTGTCTTTTGGCTCAACAAAGGAATGTCCTTACCTTTCCAGCGCAATCAAATCTTCATAAGTCTGTCTTCTGCGAATGACGGTGTACCTGTCACCGTCAACCAGGACTTCGGGCAGTAGACATCTTGAATTGTAATTGCTGCTCATGCTGGCGCCATAGGCACCGGCCGTAAAAATGGTGACCAGGTCACCGCGTTTAACCGGTGGAAGGTTTCTGTCTCTGGCAAAAAAATCCGCTCCCTCGCAGATCGGTCCTACAATATCAACTTTTTCAAGGCCTTCTCCAAGAGCCTGTTTTACTTTTTTTAATGGAACAAATTTTTCATTCACAGAAGCCGGCCAGATAAAATGAAAAGCATTATACAATGACGGCCGGATCAGGTCGTTCATGCCGGCATCGACAATAACAAACGTTTTGCTGCCGCCCTTTTTAAGAAATAAAACCCGGGTCAGCAGGATCGATGAATTGGCCGCGATACTGGCCCCCGGTTCCAGAATCAACTTCAATTTTTTCCCCTTAAGCAGCGGCACGATACCTTCCGCATACACCGCCGCCGACGGCGCGGTGTCGCTTTCATAGTCCGCTCCGTATCCGCCGCCGATATCCAGCGCTTCAATTTTAAACCCGTCCCGCCTAAGCTGCCCGATCAGAATCAGTATTTTTTGGACTGCCTCCACATACGGCCCAACTGTTTTACCGGCGGAACCGATATGTATATGAATGGCGCAAAGATCCACCATCCCGTTTTTACCGTATTTGACAAAAATCTTTTCGGCTCGTTCAATATCCACGCCGAATTTGCTCTCTTTTTTACCGGTGGTCGTGTATGAATGCGTTTGCGGGTCAACATCGGGATTGACGCGCAAAGCGGCTTTCACCTTTTTATTATACTTTTTAGCAAGCCCGATCAGGTTGTCCAGTTCTGCTTCGGATTCAATATTGAAATATCCGACACCTGCATTCATGGCCTCGATGATTTCAACATCGGTTTTGCCCACACCGGCATAAACGATTTTGCCTGTATCCGCACCGGCCTGCCGGGCTCTGAAGAGCTCGCCACCGCTCACAATATCAAATCCACTGCCCGCCTGGGCCAGAAATTTTAAAATATGAATATTACCACAGGCTTTTATTGAATAACAAACGGTTGTGTCCAATTCGGCATAGGCCTTCTGGATTTTCTGCAAATGCGTTAAAAACGTTGCCCGGCTGTAAATATACACCGGAGTCCCCACTTCTGATGCGATCTTTTCAACAGGGACATCCTCGGCATAGAGTTTGCCGCTTTTGTAGTTAAAATAATCCATGACTCTTTTTCCTGTCACAGGTGACTTGGGATTGATAAAATTTGCTTTCCGCAAATAAGTCTTCAAATTTAATAGTCAAAGCCACATGAGATGTCAACTTGCAAAATGTCTATATATTCATTAAGTCTGCTTTTTAGGGCGTTCACGACACTTCCAGGATAGAAATTAAAAAATAAAAAAATACGAACAAAAATAAGTTGACAAACGAATGTACTGTTTTAATATGTGAACATGACGTCACACTATAGAACGTCACGTTAATTTTTTGGCCCTGATAGCCGAAACCAAGCATAGGAGGTTAAGTGATGTCGGACGAAAAACTCTCACGTCGCGAAAGAGAAAAACTCAGGCAACGTCAAGATATGCTATCTGCCGCCTTGAAACTTTTCTCGGAGAAGGGATACCACAACGTCTCCATGCATGAGATTGCTGGAAAAGCTGAATTTGCCATCGGAACGATCTACAAATTCTTCAACAGCAAGGAGGACCTCTATAAAGCCCTTGTCCTGGAGCAGTCCGACAAGTTCCACACTGCACTGATGCAGGCCCTTGAAGTGCCTGATAACGAAATCGAAAAATTGCGGAACTACGTCCGGGCCAAGGGGAAATTTTTTCGTGCCAACGCTTCCATGATACGCCTCTATTTTGCGGAAACCCGGGGAGCGAGCTTCAACATTATGGCGGGACTGGATTCCGAAATCCGTGAACAATATGATGTTTTTTTGCAAAAACTTGCCACGGTCTTTGAAGGCGGCATTAAAAATAAACGATTTAAAAAAATTTCCGACCCGTATTATTTGGCCATTGCCATTGAAAGCATCACCAATGCGTTTCTTTTTCTCTGGCTTGAGACGCCTGGGAAGCACCCCTATCCGGAGAATCCGGACGTCATCCTGGGCATTCTCTTGAAAGGATTGATAAATTCATGATGATTCATGATGATTCATGAAATGTGAAAATTTTATAAAATTTATACACAGGAGAAGTTTAATGCAACTCATTGAAACTGTTCATAAATGCCTTATGCGGGGTATGGTTTTAGCCGCTCTTATAGGCGGCTTTTTAGCGACAGGTTGTGACCGCCGACCGCAATCCGCGCCCCCGCCCTCTGTTCCGGAAGTGGCCGTTGTGACGGTTCAACCTCAAAAGGTGGTACTGACCACTGAATTACCGGGCCGCACCTTTGCCTACCGCATGGCGGAAATCAGGCCCCAGGTCAGTGGCATTATACAAAAACGCCTGTTTACGGAAGGTGCCGATGTAAAGGCCGGCCAGGTGCTCTATCAGATCGACCCCGCTCCATTTCAGGCGGCACTCGACAATGCCACAGCAAACCTCGCCGTCATGCGAAAATCAGCCGACCGGGCCCGGGCAGGACTGCAGGCGGGCATCGCCCGTGTCACACAGCAGCAGGCCATTTTGGAACTTGCACGGGTAAACCGCAAACGATTCGTGGATGCATTCAAGAGCAGAGCGGTCTCCGCCAGTCAGCGGGACCAGGCCGTAACCAATGCCGATGTGGCCGAGGCCACGCTGCGGGCCATTGAGGCCCAACTGGCCAGTGACCGGGGGGCCGTGGCGGTTGCCATAGCAGCCATCCATCAGGCACAGGCGGCAGTAAAAACGGTTCGTATCAATCTGGGATATACCAAGGTCACGGCCCCCATCTCGGGCCGCATCGGTAAATCCAGCATCACCGACGGCGCCATTGTCACGGCCTATCAGCCGGTCCCCCTGGCAACCATTCAACAACTGGATCCCGTTTATGCGGATGTACCCCAATCCACCACTGAATTACTGCAACTAAAACGCAGCCTGAAGGACGGCCGCCTCAATCACGATGGAACGGACCAGAACAAGGTCAAGCTCATCCTGGAAGACGGCACAGCCTATCCTCTGGAAGGGACCCTGCAGTTTAGCGATGTCTCGGTGGATCCGACCACCGGATCCGTCATCCTGCGGATTGTCGTTCCCAATCCGGAAGATGTTCTCTTGCCGGGCATGTTCGTCCAGGCTGTGGTAAAAGAAGGCGTCAATGAGGAGGCCATCCTTATTCCACAGCAGGGGGTGTCCCGCGATCACAAGGGCAATCCCCTCGCACTGATCGTGGATAAAGCCGGCAAGGTTGAGCATCGGATGCTCACGCTCGACCGGGCCATCGGCGACAAGTGGCTCGTCTCGACAGGCCTTGCTCCCGGCGATCGGGTGATCGTCGAGGGCATACAAAGGGTGCGGCCCGGTGCGGCCGTGAAGGTTGTCCCTTTTAAAGAGAGTGGAACCAAGCGTGCGGCGCCTGAAAATACGGCCCGACCGGCTACTGAATCAAATTAACGGAGGCGCGTGATGTTATCAAAATTCTTTCTGGATCGTCCGGTTTTTGCCTGGGTCATCGCTATTGTAATGATGGCGGCCGGAGTGCTGGCAATCTACAGTCTGCCCGTATCGCAATATCCTCCCATTGCTCCGCCTTCCATTGCCATCGAAGCATTTTTTCCCGGGGCCTCGGGGGAGACCGTTGAAAACACGGTGACTCAGATCATCGAGCAGAAGATGACCGGTCTGGGCGACATGATCTATCTTTCAGGAACCAGTTCTTCATCCGGCGGTTCCCGCATCGAGCTGACCTTTGCCCCCGGGACCGATCCGGATCTTGCCTGGGCCAAGGTGCAGAACAAGCTCCAGCTCGCCATGGCCAGCCTGCCCGATGTGGTTCAACGACAGGGGATCAAAGTCAGCAAATCGACCCGGAACTACCTGATTATCGTGGGATTGGTTTCGGAAGACGGCAGCATGGACGGTGCTGACCTGCGGGATTATGCCGTGTCCAATCTGGAAAAAATTTTATCCCGGGTACCGGGCGTGGGCGAGGTCGAAGCCTTCGGCTCCCAGTATGCCATGCGGGTCTGGGTCAATCCCGACAAACTGACCAACTATCACCTCACCATGGAGGACGTCATCATGGCCCTGCGGGCTTATAATGTCGAAGTGTCCGCCGGTCAGTTTGGCGGGGCGCCGGCTATGGAAGGCCAGCGCCTGAACGCCGCAATCATCGTCCAGCATCTGCTCCAGACCCCGGAAGAGTTTGCTGGCATTCCCATCCGGACCAATCCGGATGGTTCTGTGGTCCGTATCAAAGACATCGGACGAACAGAACTGGGGACCGAGCGGTATGATGTTATCGCCAATTATAACGGAAAGCCCGCCTCCGCACTGGCCGTTAGGCAGGCCGCCGGGGCAAACGCATTGGATACGGCCGATGCCGTCAAAAAGAAACTGGAAGAGATGAGTCGCTACTTCCCCCCCGGCATGAAGGTGATTTATCCTTACGACACCACCCCCTTTACCAGCGTGGCCATCAAGGAGGTGGTCAAGACCCTGTTTGAAGCGATGCTGCTGGTGTTTGTGATCATGTATCTTTTCATGGGGACCTTTCGGGCTACCCTCATCCCCACCATTGCCGTGCCGGTGGTGCTTTTGGGAACCTTTGCGGTTCTGGGGCTGTTCGGCTTCTCCATCAACATGCTGACCATGTTCGCCATGGTGCTGGCCATCGGCCTGCTGGTGGATGACGCCATCGTGGTGGTGGAAAACGTGGAACGGATCATGAGCGAGGAGGGGCTCCCGGCCAAGGAGGCCACGGCCAAAGCCATGGACCAGATTACCAGCGCCCTGATCGGTATTGGCCTGGTGCTGGCGGCGGTGTTCGGCCCCATGGCATTTTTCCCTGGATCCACCGGGGTCATCTACCGCCAGTTTTCTTTAACCATCGCCGCGGCCATGCTGCTTTCGGTTCTGGTGGCCTTGATTCTGACCCCGGTGCTTTGCGCGTCACTCCTCAAACCGGTGGAAGCGGGGCATGAACCGGCGGACGGTGCAATCTTTTTCCTGCGTCCTTTTTTCAGGAGGTTTGACCGCATCTTTTATGGTGCAAGAGATCTTTATGTAAGACTGGTCGGTCAGGTTCTGGCAAAAAAACTACGCTACATTATCGTGTTTTTTCTGATTGTGGCGGCGATGGGGTATTTGTTCCAGCGCATGCCCACTTCCTATCTCCCCAATGAAGACCAGGGGATCCTGATGGTCCAGGCCATGCTGCCGGCCAATGCCACTTTGGAGCAGACGGAAAAAGTCATGGACCAGGTCCGGGAGCATTTCCTGACACAGGAAAAAGAGGCGGTGGAATCCTTCATGTCGATTTCGGGAATGAGCTTCGGCGGCGGGGGACAGAACATGGGACTGGGGTTCGCCAGGCTCAAGGACTGGGAACTGCGCCAACGGCCGGACCTGAAGGTCACGGCCGTGGCCGGCCGGGCCATGGGTACGTTTTCGCAAATCAAGGAAGCCATGGTGTTCGCCTTCCCGCCGCCGGCGGTAATGGAACTGGGCAATGCCACCGGGCTTGATTTTCAATTGCAGGACCGCGGAGGGCTGGGCCACACCAAACTGATGGCGGCCCGGAACCAGCTTCTGGGCATGGCGGCCCGGGACCCGCGCCTGGCCAAAGTCCGGCCCAACGGCATGGAGGATGTGCCTGAATACCGGATCGATGTGGACTGGGACAAGGCCGGTGCCATGGGGGTTCCCATCAGTTCCATTCACAGCACCATTGCGGCGGCCTTTGGCAGCGCCTATGTGAACGATTTTATCCAGGCCGGACGGGTCAAGCGGGTGTTTGCCCAGGCGGATACCCCCTATCGCATGCTGCCGGAAGATTTAAAAAAACTCTATGTTCGTAACAACACGGGTAAGATGGTTCCCTTTTCTTCCGTTGCCTCCGGGCGGTGGACCGTGGGGTCTCCCCAGTTGCAGCGTTACAACGGCTTTCCGTCTATCAACATATGGGGTGAGCCGCCACCGGGAAAAAGTTCCGGCGACGCCATGGCCGCCATGGAAGAAATCACCTCGAAACTACCCAAGGGGATCGGTTTTGACTGGACCGGGCTTTCCTATCAGGAGCGCATGGCAACGGCCCAGGGGTCTATTCTTTACGCATTTTCCATTTTCGTTATTTTCCTGTGCCTGGCAGCCCTGTACGAGAGCTGGCCTATTCCCATCGCTATTTTGCTGACCCTGCCCCTTGGGGTCATCGGCGGAGTGATCGCTTCGTCCATGCGGGGGATGCCCAACGATGTTTATTTCCAGATCGGTCTGCTGACCACTATTGGGTTGACCACCAAGAACGCCATTTTGATCGTCCAGTTCGCCAGGGCAAGAGTGGATCAAGGTGCAAGGTTAACCGTGGCAACTTTGGAAGCGGCTAAATTAAGACTGCGTCCCATCATCATGACTTCACTGGCCTTCGGATTTGGGGTTTTACCTCTGGCCCTTGCAAGTGGCGCCGGATCGGGTGCACAAAGGGCCATCGGCACCGCAGTGGTGGGAGGGATGGTGACTTCAACCTTTCTGGTGATTTTCTTTGCGCCGCTCTTTTATGTGATGATCTACAAGGCACTTGGCAAACAAAGAAAACGCGTAACGATGAAGTACGTTCATGAAGATAAATCAGGGGGGGCAGTGATATGAACAGACATCTGTTGTTTCTACTGGTTGGAATCATTTTTATGGGCGGCTGCACTCTGGCGCCGAAATATACACGGCCTGAAGCTCCTGTTTCTGACCAATGGCCCAAGGGTGTCGCATACAGAGAAACCCAAAGTATCACCGGAATACCTGAAGTATCGGATCTTAAGTGGAAAGAATTTTTTACCGACAAACAGCTTCAAGAAATAATTGAAACGGCTTTGGAAAACAACCGGGACCTGCGACTTGCCGCGCTGAATATGGAAAGGGCGCGGGCAATGTACGGCATTCAACGAGCGGAACTGCTTCCCTCGGTCAATGCATCTGGCGGGGGAGGCAAACAGCATCTCTCGTCCGACCTGATCGCCCCCGGCGATCCGCGGACAAGAAAACAATACAGCCTTGATTTAGGCATTGCTGCCTGGGAAATCGATTTCTTCGGCCGCATCCGCAGCCTGAAAGAACAGGCCCTGCAGGAATACCTGGCCACGGAGCAGGCCCGCCGCAGCGCACAGATCATGCTGGTATCCGGGGTTGCCGGAGTTTATCTGACCCTTGCCGCGGATCGGGGCAACCTCAAACTGGCCCGGTCGACCTTTAAAACCCAGCTATCCGCCTACGATTTAATTCAACGGCGATACGAACTCGGATTATCAACTGAACTGGACCTGCGCCGGGCGCAAATTCCGGTGGATACGGCCCGGGGAGATGTTGCCCGCTTTATGCGGCAAGTGGCTCAGGATCAAAACGCCCTGAACCTTCTGGCCGGCGCTCCGGTGCCCGAAGATCTTCTGCTCACGGACTTGAGCAGCGTTGCCCCGCTCAAAGAAATTTCTCCGGGGCTGTCTTCCGAAGCCCTTTTGAACCGGCCTGACATTGTGGCGGCGGAACATCAGCTCAAGGGGGCATACGCCTTTATCGGCGTGGCCCGGGCCGCATTGTTCCCCCGCATCTCTTTGACCACCGCAGTGGGAACCGCAAGCGATGAGCTCTCCGGTCTGTTTGGCTCCGGCTCCGGTACATGGAACTTTGCACCGCAAATCGCCATGCCGATTTTTGACGCCCGCACCTGGGCCGCGCTGCGGGTCAGCAAAGCTGATCGGAAAATTCTCCTGACCCGATATGAGAAAACCATCCAGACGGCCTTCAGAGAAGTGGCCGATGCCCTTGCCGTGCAGGGTACGATTGACCGGCAGGTAGCGGCGCAACAATCTCTGGTCCATGCGGTTGCGGAAGCCTATCGCCTCTCCAGGGAACGGTATACACAGGGGATTGACAGTTATCTGGGTGTACTGGATGCACAACGATCCCTTTATGCGGCCCAGCAGGGGCTCATGGGCATACGCCTGGCCAGGCTCACCAACCAGGTGAGGCTTTACGCGGTACTGGGGGGAGGCGGCGACCAGTCCGAGCCATAAAATAAAAAACAGTCATAAACAGCGGTTCAGCACATCCGACCATTTTACAGGCAGATCTTTTGAATAATCCGGCGGATATCGGCAGCATGATCTTCGGTCCACTTCATTAAAAAGATATTATGCTCGATATAGGTGTAATATTCGTCATCATCGGCGTTCTCGGTTTCATAAAAATCCATCAGATCCCAATTAAGGACATAGAGGTTTCCAGCGGCCAGCATGGGTATCAGATTTTCCTGCTCCTTTTGCGTCAACGGCTCGATGCCGTCAAGTAAGGCGCATTGCGCATTGTAACTTTTTAAGAAAAGCGCAAATTTATCCATTCTCAAGCTGCCTGCCGCACTTCCGTTCCATTCGCTGGTAAAATAAACCAGGGCCAGGGCCACATCAAACACCCGGTAATCGATCTTTGCCCAGTCAAAATCAAAGAGGCCGACGCCTGTTTCATTTTTGTATTTAAGGTTGCCGGGATGGTAGTCACAATGAACGGGCACCTGCAGCATCCCGGCATAATTTTTTTCAGCGGTCATACACCCGTCAATTACGGAAAAAATCCGGTCTTTGTTTGCTTTGAACAGCCTGTCGCAGCGTCTGTGGCCAGCCTTCCGGGCATAGCTGGAAAAGGTGTTTTTGAAAGTGGGGATAAATTCCATAATCCGGGGCTGGGCCCGGTCGGCGCCCTCGGGTTTGATAAAATCACGGCCGGCATGATGCAACCGGGCCAGAATTTCTGCGGCACTGACAAACTCGGCATCGGTCAGATCCGTTTTGATCCAGGTGTATGGATCCTCCCCTTCAAGAAACTCAAACAGGCCCCAGTAGGTTGCCTTTTGCCCCTGGATCGATGTCTTGACAAACGTCGATCCATCGCGGCAGGGAATCACCCCCGAAACAATGTCAAGACCGTTTTGCCGTAAATGATTCAGCAGGGCATGCTCAAAGCGGATCTCAGATTCGACGATGTTGGGATTGTATTCGCGCATGAAAATTTTTTTTGATTGTCCCTGTATACCCACCCACACGGCATAACTTCTGTTGCAGTATCCCCCCAAAATTTCCTTGATTCGGGTCAACTCGCCCAGATCATATTGCTTTTCAATAATCGTCTGAATTTGAGTTGTCAATTGTGCGTCGTTAAGATCGGAGTCTACCTTCATATTGCCTCGCTGTCACATGTCATAAATAAAAAACAGGATAGTCACGCATTTTAAAAGCGGGAAATACGTTTAACCGATTGTTCAAAGAAGATGCTGGCATCAGAGACGGACGGGTCTATGCGGGGTATAATTTCGGATCACAGAGGGCCGAAAGCTGCACCCCCTGATTTAAAAAACATAGTCGTATTTCTCACCCCACGTTGAAACTCCACAGAATACCGGCGCAGATGGCAGAGCCCATCACCCCGGAAGAGTTACAGGCCATGGCATGCATGAGCAGAAAGTTGCCGGGGTCTTCCTGCTGGCCCACCAGGTGGACCTCCCGGGCTGAACCGGGAACAGCCGACACACCGGCGGCCCCCAGCAACGGATTAATTTTTTCCTTGGTGAACAAGTTCATGAATTTGGCAAAAAGAATGCCCGAGGCCGTGGCAATGCTGAAGGCAACCGCTCCCAAAGCGAAGATCAGTACGGATTTGGGGGTTAAAAAAACATCGCCCTGGGTGCTGGCACCAACGGTTAACCCCAGAAAAATGGTGGCGATATCAATGATGGATGAGGCCGCGGTTTTGGCCAGGCGGTCCACCACACCGGAAACTTTCATGATGTTGCCAAAAAAGAAGGTCCCCAGCAGCGGTATGGAGGCCGGTGCCAAAAAGCAGCAGAGAATAATGCCGATAACCGGAAAGCACAATAGTTCCTTGCGGGTCACTTCCCTTTTGGGATCCGGCATCCGGATGAGTCTTTCCTCCCGGGTGGTCAGCAGCCTCATGATCGGCGGCTGAATAATGGGAATAAGGGCCATATACGAATAGGCGGCAATGGCCACGGGCCCGATGAGATGGGGAGCCAGCTTAGCGGTCAGAAAGATGGAGGTCGGCCCGTCGGCCCCGCCGATGATGGCCACGGAAGCGGCTTCCTTGGGCAGAAATCCCAGGGCCAGGCCGCTGAGCAACGTAAAATAGATGCCCATCTGGGCTGCCGCTCCCAGCAGCATCAGTTTGGGCCGGGCCAGCAGGGAAGAAAAATCGGTCATGGCGCCAAGGCCTAAAAATACAATGGAGGGATACAAGCCGGTGGTCACACCGAAGTAAAGATAATGCAGTACACTATTGTTTTCATAGATGCCCAGACCGAATCCTTTGAAAAACGGAATGTTTCCCACGATGACACCAAAACCGATGGGCAGCAGAAGCAGGGGCTCATACTCTTTGGCGATGGCCAGGTACAAAAAAACACACCCGATGACAATCATGACCAGATTGCGGTAATCGGCAAGATAGTATCCCGTATTGGTTAAAAACTGAAGCAGCAGATCCATTTTTTATCCCTATTTATTCTAATTTATATGATTAACAAAAAGGTTTGGCAATCAGCGGATTATCAACCCATATATTCGATATGTAAAATAATATTGACAAGTTGTACTTCAAGGCAGCACTCTTCTCATCGGTTCCAGCAGAACACACCCTCTCCCAGGGGGACAATTTTCCCACTTTCCCTGAGCGATCTGATGGTCAGGTGGGGATGGGGCAGGTTGTTCTGCGTAAAAACATCGTAGAGTTCACAAAGCTGAAAAGATGCCCCCAGTTTTTCCACATAGGGCCTGGAAAGATCGCACAGTTGCCCCATGTCCGCATCTAAAAGATCAGGAAGGGCATTCCCGGATTTCTCATTTTTATGGACGGGTATCGGTTTCTTTCCAAAATTTTCAATAAAATCAATCACCTTGTACAATTGGGAAATAACCAACGACAAAATCGCCAGCCCCGACATCACAATCAGTCCACCGACGATGGCCTGGGCCCACCCATTATAATAAGATATCGCTTCGAAACCATTCAAGACCCTACCTCCTTTAAAGAATTTTTTATAAAAAAAATAATATTAATAAAGTTTGCACGGATGTCAACAGAAAAAATTATTAATTAAAACGGTATGCTTCACTAAGAATAAAACGTAGTGTATGCTTTATCGATATAGTCCGTTGGCAGAAAAATTTGGGATTTGGAATTAGGGGGAAAAAAAAGGATGCGGGTGCGTTATCAAATTTCAAATTTCGAATTTCCAGTTTCGGTATCCGCAGTAAGCCCTGCCATCATCAACCCGATGCGATCTGTTTTTTCGGTTTCAGATATATGAAAAGACGCGACAATCCGCCCATCGAACATGACGGCAATCCGATCGGACAGGGCCATGGCTTCGGATAGATCACCGGTCACCAGGAGAATGCCGGCCTGTTCCCGGGCTTTGATCAGCAAATTCCAGATCTCTTCGGTGGCGGCGATATCAAGTCCCTGGGTAGGCTGTTCCGCTACAATCAGCCGGGGCCTGCGAAAAAATTCACGGGCCAGCACCAGTTTCTGTAAATTACCGCCGGAAAGCTGACGGGCCAGGATATGAACATTAGGGGGCTGGACATCAAAATCATTTACGGCGGCCACCGCTTTTTTTTCCGCGCGGCCCCGGTGCAACCATGGGCCGTTGGAAAAGCCCTCCCGGGTGGTCAATAAAAAATTATCCACAAGGTCCAGATTCAGGCAGGTCGCCAGGCCCTGGCGATCTTCCGGGATATAGGACAGGGCTGCATCCCATCTGCGATGGGCAAAAAAATCATGCCAGGATTTACCCAGCAGTTTGACCTGGCCGCAGTCCGGCGGCATAAGTCCACAGATAGTTTCCACCAGGGGCTTCTGTCCGTTTCCGGCCACCCCTACGATCCCCAGAATCTCCCCCTGACGAACTTCAAAATTAATATCCTGCAAATGTCCATTACCAAGGTCGTTTACTTTCAGGGTGACCTGCTTGGGCTCCATGGGTTCTTTTTCAACCTGCAGCATGACCTCACGACCAATCATACGCCGGGCCAGTTCGGCCTTTGAGGTTACTTCGGCGGTATTCATGGTGTCGATGATCCGACCTTGCCGCAAAATAGCGATCTCATCGGCAATTTCCATGACTTCATCCAATTTATGACTGATAAAGACAATGGCTTTACCCTGGGCCGCCATCTGTTTCAGTGCGTCGAAAAATTGAGTGATTTCAGGCGGCGTCAGAACGGCGGTGGGCTCGTCAAAAATAAGGAAACGACTCTGGCGGCGCAGCAGTTTCATAATTTCAACCCGCTGCCTTTCTCCCATGGACAGATCAGATATTCTGGCTGCAGGATCGATATCCAGACCGCAGGCATCGGCCAGTTTCCGAACCGATGCGGCCATGGTCCCGGGGTTTATCCAGAAACTCCCGGTCTGCCCTAAAAAAACATTCTCCGCCACGGTCATGGCTTCCACCAGTTTAAAGTGCTGGTAGACCATGCCGATACCGGCATCAATGGCCGCTTTGGTGGATGCAAAAAGACAAGGGCGATCATCGACCAGGATGCGGCCGCTATCGGGTTTGATCTGGCCGGCAAGGATGCCCATGAGGGTGCTTTTGCCAGCACCGTTTTCGCCCAGCAGTGCCTTAATTTTACCGGATTGCACCGTGAGGCTGATATCCCGGTTGGCCTGCACCGGGCCAAAGGCTTTGCTGATGTTTTCAAGACGGATGCATGATGCGGGTATGGCCATTATGATTCCTGTTTTTGCCCGACAATCGGTTGTACAAATCGGGATTCACTGTCCCAGGGGAACAAAATCCAGGTATCCTGGCTGACTTCGGTAATATAGGTATCCACCAGGGGCCGACCGGACGGTTTGGCATAAATTGATGCAAAATGGGCCTTGGGCAGCATTTCACGCACAACCCTGGCCGTTTTGCCGGTATCCACCAGGTCATCGATCAAAAGCCAGCCCTCCTCATCCCCGGGCAGGGATTTTAAAATTTCAACCTCCCCTTTATGATCCTGCCAGTCATAGCTGGATACACAAACGGTGTCGATGAGGCGGATATCCAACTCCCGGGCAATAATGGCTGCCGGAACAAGGCCGCCGCGGGTGATGGCGATAATGCCTTTGAAATAATTGATATCCAGCAGTCGCCAGGCCAGCGCTTTGGAATCACGGTGCAGTTGTTCCCATGAAATGGGGTACATCCTTTTGTAATTTGACTGTTCAGACATAAGATTTTCCTTTTTTACTCGGATGGTTCTATGTTTATGCCCAGGGCCGCCGGCGCCTGGGAGGCATCTCTTTTCCATGAGGACAATACCAGAACGACGACGGTGAGCGCATAGGGCAGCATGAGCAGCAGAGAAGACGGCAGGTGGGCCCCCAGGGCCTGTAGCCGGAGTTGAAACGCCATAACCCCCCCGAAAAGATAGGCCCCGAAGATAGCACGGCCCGGGTGCCAGAAGGCAAAGATAACCAGGGCCACGGCAATCCACCCCCGTCCGGCAGAAAGGCCGTTGGCCCATAAATGGGTATAGGCCAGAGAGAGATATGCCCCCCCAAGGCCCACCAGATAGCCACCGGCCAGAATGCCGGCCCAGCGATATCCCATCACGGAAAGGCCGCCGGCGGAAGCGGCCGGGGGGAATTCACCCGCGGCCCGCATGCCAAGTCCCCATCGGGTGTAGCGAAAGAAAATCCACACCAGCGGTGGGACAAAATAGGAGATATAAACCAGGGCATCGTGGTTAAAAAAGATTGCCCCCAGCACCGGCAGGCGTGAAAGGACGGGGATCTGCAGGTTTGCAAATCCCGGTGCGATTTGGCCTATAAAGGGGGTTCCCAGATAATTTGCAAGGCCGGTCCCGAGAATTGTCAGGGCCAGACCGGAAACCACCTGATTGCCCTGGAATCCCAGACAAACAAGCCCGTGCAGACCCGCCAGCAGGGCCCCTGCAAAACCGCCTACCACAAATCCGAGCAGGGCACTGCCGGTGGACAGGGAGGTTAAAAAGGCAGCCAGGGCGCCGAATATCATGATGCCCTCCACCCCCAGATTGAGAATACCGGATTTTTCAGTAACGATCTCTCCCAGCGTGGCATACAGGATGGGCGTTCCGGACTGGACCGCTGCAGCCAGCAACGTCAGTATGAATTCGAAGTTCATGTTTTTTCCCTTGTCCGGATCGTGTACCGAATCGTGT
This sequence comes from uncultured Desulfobacteraceae bacterium, assembly GCA_964522985.1. GTDB lineage: Bacteria > Desulfobacterota > Desulfobacteria > Desulfobacterales > 4572-123 > 4572-123. The sequence goes on along the minus strand of CAZFXX010000027.1, from coordinate 1,015 downwards.
AATCGATAAAAAAGCTGCCGGCCAGCACCGTCAGGAGAATTAACCCCTCCATGATGCCGCCAAAGGCAGCAGGCACCTGGAGGTCCAGTTGCAGATTTTCCAAGCCCACCCTCAACCCGGCCAGGAGAACCGATGCAACGGCGATATTAAACGGGTTCAACCGCGCCAGCCAGGCCACCACGATGGCCGTGTATCCGTATCCGACAACAATGCTCGGCTGCAGACGGTTGATGGTGGCGGATGCTTCTATGAAACCGGCCCATCCGGCCAGGGCGCCGCTGAGGATCATGACCACCATGACAAGACGATCATAGGGCAGCCCGGCATACCGGGCTGCCCTGATATTTTCACCGCTGGCCTTGAGTTCATACCCGTATCGGGTGAAACGAAAAAAAATCCACATGGCAAAGCCCGCAAAAAGGCACAGCGCCAGCCCCCAGTTCAATTCGGTATTGCCGATCTTGCCCACCACCGCCGCGGCGGAAAATTCCGGGGTCATGGGAAACCCGAAGCTGACCGGGTCTTTCCAGGGGCCATAAACAAGATAATCGAGAAACAAAATCGCCAGGTAATTGAACATCAACGTAACGATGATTTCATTGGCCCGCATGCGCAGCTTTAAAACAGCCGGAATCAGGCCCCAGAAACCACCGGCGATAAAAGCAACCCCCAACATACCCGGCAGCATGAAATATCCGGGCAGATCAGGAAACGTCAAGGCCACCCATGTCGCCCCTATGGCGCCCATGGCGTACTGGCCCTCTGCCCCGATATTCCAGATCTGAAGCCGAAACGCGACAGCCACGCCGAGGGAACACAGAAAAATGGGCACCGCTTTGATCAGGCAGCTTTCAATGGCCCACCATGAACCAAAGGCCCCGTTAAAAAGCAGGGCAATGGCCGTCACTGGCGGTTTGCCCTGCAGGGCCAGCAGGACTGCACTGGCCATCAGGGACAGAACAACAGCCCCGACTAAAATAAGACAGGAGCTCCATACCAGCGGCTCCTGTCTTTT
>CAZFXX010000026.1:0-19026 GCA_964522985.1 uncultured Desulfobacteraceae bacterium | reverse complement strand
TATCCCGTGCCGTCCTTGATTTTTCCATGGAGGCGATTCGCTGAACACTGATCTGTTCTGCGATTTCACAGGGCAGACCGTCTGCATCCTTGCAAAGGCCGTCAATGAGTTCTACCATATTTCGACGAATGACCGTTTCAAGCTTTTCAACAGCAGCTTTTCTGCGAATTTCCGCAAGACCTGTAAAATCATCCCGGTTTTTTTCAAGCCAGTTTTCAATGGCATTGGGGTTTCCAAGAATATCTCCGGGGATCAGCAGGTGATCCGGTGTCGGGACAATCCTTTCATGGGCAGCATAAATAACGCCACCTGAGTTCACCAGGTAATCTGCTGCAATGAGTACACCCTTGTCCCTGTAAACATGCCGTTCCATTCGCTTGCGCTCAGCTTTTCTTGCCAGATTCGGAGAATAGGTGTTTGCCCCTTCAACAATGATCTGCCATGTTCCCATCCTGCCCGTGGTCATGGATGGGTTTGTAGTGGTATCCACATCCAGATAATTGAATACCGGTGATGCCGGAACCAGACAGAATGCGGATTCGGTTAAGAGGTTGTTGGGGGAGTTGGAAAAAACCATATTTTTTAATTCAGGGTGGTCCTCGTGCATGAATCGATCATGGAAATATTTTTGGGTAACCGCACCAAATTTTTTCCACATGTCAAAGAGCTCTTTTACGGGCAATCCGTCTGAATTTAAAAGGTACCCGTTTTCGTCACTGATCCCTTTGATAATGGGACAATTCTCAGGATCATAATCATGAAAAACTCTTGCCACATGGGCGCCCACAGCCCCGAAACCCTGAATGAGGACATCCATCCTGGAGGGTTTGGGAATAATCATGTTTTTAAACTGGGGCAGTTGTTTTAATTTGGGCAGATGGTCTAGCAGGGCTTTGGTGGCCACAACAATGCCATTGGCGGCACCGCCGAGCTCATCGATCCTGTTACCGCCCATATCAACCGGTTTTGAAACGACATTGTTCAGACCATTTTCAATGGCAAAGGTTTTCATGTCTGCATCATTGGTCCCCACATCCGGACCCGGGATATAAATTTCCTTGTACCGTTTTAAAAGCTGTCCAAATCCTTTGATAACTTCATACCGGTCCTCTTCGGATAGATTTTCAGGCCGGACAATACCGGATTTACCGCCGCCAAAGGGAAGCTCTGCGGCAGCATTTTTAAGGGTCATACCCCTTGCCAGATTATGGATAACATCCGGTGTGATATCCGGCAACATCCTTGTGCCACCCATGGAGGGCTGTCCCATGGCAAGGTTATCCACCACAAGAAACCCGCCGATTTCCACCGGGCTGTCCTCATTCCATATGCAGGATACCAGCCTTGGCCCCAAGCGGTCTACTCTTATACCTAGGCGCTGAAGTCGGTCCACATCCAGGGGGCCGAACTCAAGAAATCTGAAAGGGCCGTCCTTGATCAAGCGGTTTTTCCAGACACTTTCGGGCAGGATGTCGTACAAAAATTGACGCATTTTTGACGGAATCATTTTTAAAGCTCCTTTTCAGCCTTTGGGTATTAATGTAAATTTTGGGCCGCAATGACACCAATGCCGGACTTTATTAATGCCTGTGCCGTCAGGTTGACGGAATGATGCTTGTCAAGATAACTGGTTTGGAGAGCGTCCATCAAATTATTATCCAGGATTTCCTGCTTGGTCAAAAAATATTCAATGATATTGGATGGGTGCTCTCTTTTTTCTTCCACAGTGATTTCCCCCCCTTCATGCTTTGCTGATATATTGGGAACATCTTTGGCAATTTCCACCAGTTCGTCTCTCCTGTTATAGGGCTGGAGAACAATCGATTTATAGGTTTTCGTAATATGGTGTTCAAAGCGAACTTATTTTTCCAGGCCCAATTGATTTCTGATGACATTTGCCTGGCGAATGGTCTCATTATTTATTTTATAGGATAGTCATTAGGCTGGCCGATGCCACCAAAATAACCGGTAATGGTGTCGGGGCCGCCAAGATGAATGTTACTGCCATCGGTTCCACGGGTATCAAGCGATTCCACATAGGTGGCACCGATGATCTGCATGGCAAGGGCCGTGGCCACTATATCGCCGTTATCTTCAACCTGTTCAGCCATGTTTCGAACCCGGATAATCCGACCCGGCATGAGTTCTTTTTTCTCAATGGCCTGTCTGGCCTGAGCCATCAGCCAGGGGAAAAACTGCATGGCACTGATTTCAAGGATCACAGCATTGGTTGAATCAACAAATGAGGCGTCGGCATCGTTCCCCAGAATGCTTTTACAGTAGTCATCCATTGCGACAAAAGCCTTTTTTTCTTTTTCACCGTCCACCATATGGTAGCAGTGCTGGTCTTCAGGAAATATGCCTTCACGGACATCTTCACAGTAGGCTTTCATGGCATCGGTGATAATGGTGGCAACATCGCAATATTTTTTAACAAATTTCGGGGTGAATACCTGGAATTGACCGATGAGATCACTGACGATCAAAGCTGCCCGTCACATTCTTTTCCCGCACCAATTGAAAATATCGACATGGTCAGGGTCTCGGCAATATATTGGGCCACCTCCGGGGGAACCGCTTCAACCAGGAGCATGTGGGCACCGGCCGCCTGCACGGCCAGGGCGTCTTCAACCACCAGGGCGGCATCTTGGGCGGTTCTTCCCTGGGCTTTGTGTCCGCCAAGGGCACCGGAACTCTGGGGCGTGAGACCGATATGGCCGATAACAACAATTCCGGCTTCCACAATGGCCTTGATTCGTGAGGCCATCCGGGTGCCGCCTTCAAGCTTGATAGCATCCACATCCGCTTCCTTAAGAAACCGGCCAGCATTGTATACCGCATCTACATCAGAGGTCTGGTAACTCATAAAAGGCATGTCACCGGCAACAAACGTGTTGGGCGCACCCCTTCTGACCGCATCACAATGAACAATGCACTGGTCCATGGTGACGGGAACCGTGCTTTTATACCCATAGACACACATACCAAGGGAATCGCCCACAAGAATCATATCAAGTCCTGCTGCTTCTGCAAACTGGGCAGTTGGAAAATCATAGGATGTCAACCATGTGACTTTTTCACCCTTTTCCTTCATTTTGTAAAAATCATGGATTGCTTTTTTTTAACCATTTCATTTTCCTTTTTCATCAATGATTCGTAAGTTTTTGTTAAGCTAAAGCAGCGTCAATGGGCCACCCCTGGTCGGGTTTGACTTCTGCGTATACAATAAAAGTTTCGATTTTCCCCATGCCCGGAATAGTGGCCAGCCTCTCCTTGATCAAATTGCCCAGATCACTAACATCCGGGGTAACGACATGCAGAAGGTAATCAAACCGCCCGGCGATATGATAACAGACGCGGACATTGGGAATTTTTTTGATTTCATTTTCTAACAGTTTAATATTTTTGACCCGGTGCCGGTCAAGGGAAATACAGGCAAATCCCTGGGCTTTCAGTCCCAGCTTTTCAGGGTCCATAACCGCCCGGTACCCTTTAAGTATCCCTTTATCTTCAAGCTTTTTAACCCGGTCCAGCATGGTGGAGGGTGCAAGCCCTGTCTCTTTGGCAAGTTCACTGTTCTTCTTTCGCCCGTCCTGTTGCAATGCCTTTAAGGTATGTCTGTCAATATTGTCCATGAGGTCTCCAGAATTAAATTTATTTTTTTGGTTAAAGTATAAAATTCAATTCGATAATTTATTATTTATATCGAATAAAATTGTAGTGTCAAGCATAAAAATAGAATAAACTCTTTAAATTATTCATATTCAGTCGAATTTTATTCGATTTAAAAAAATGACAATCTTTCGAGTACCCGGGGTCACCCGCCTTCATGACGCCCTGGTAGGTTCGGCAAAATGTCTTGTTTAATAGATTGATCATTTTAAGAGATTCATTCAAATCGCCCGGATATACCGGGCAAACGATTTGATGCCCCGTGAGAGGGTCACCGGGGGCGGCGTTCCCCAAGGCCGGGGTCGATCTCCTTCAGCCATTTGCCGATTTTATTGATGTATTGACGCCTTCTCTTGATTTTTGGGGTTTATAATCTTTGGGGTTTATAATCTTTGTCTTTGATAATATGGTAATTATATTGGTTATGCGTTATAAATCAAAAAATTTGTCAATACGTATCAAGAGGCCGCCGGCTCAAACACAGGAGGAGATTTCATGCACATCACTTTTTTTGGAGCGGTAAGGGAAGTAACAGGATCCATGCACATGCTGGTGAACGGAGAAGACCATATCCTTCTCGATTGCGGCATGTACCAGGGCCACCGGAAGGAAAGTGCCGAAAAAAACCGGATTCTGCCCTTTGACCCCGCCGTCATCACCAATGTGGTTCTATCCCACGCCCACATCGACCATTCCGGCCGCATCCCCATGCTGACCCGGGACAGTTTCACCGGCCGTATTTTCTGCTCCAGGGTAACCCGGGATGCCTGTGAATACCTGCTGGCCGACAGCGCCCACATCCAGGAATCAGACGCTGATTACCTGAACTACAAGCTGGTACGCAGCCAGCTTTTCAAAGTAAACCCGGGGAAAAAGGGCCAGCGAGTCTATGAAAAAGCCATTAAAAAACTGAAAAAAAACGGCCACCGCATCGATTCGGAGGTGGTCAACAACCTCATCGGCCGATTCAATTTAAACGGTATCAAACCCCTGTACACCAGCGATGATGCCGTCAAGGCGCTGGGCTGCTTCGCAGGGCGTCCATACGAAACCCCCTTTACCATCGGTAACAACATGACCTGTACCCAGTACGACGCGGGCCATATCCTGGGGTCGGCCATATCGGTTATCCGCACCGCGGTCAACGGCGATACCCGAACCGTCTGCTACACCGGCGACATCGGCCGCTTCAACAAGCCGATTCTTGAGGACCCGACCCTCACGTTTCCCGAACAAGACCGGGATATCGATCTTCTAATCATGGAGAGCACTTACGGCAACCGTGAACACGCCCCTGTCAAGGATCTCAGACCGGAGCTGCAGACCATCCTCAACGAAACCTTTGAACGGGGCGGGTCTGTCCTGATTCCGGCATTCGCCTACGGCAGGACCCAGGAGCTGCTCTACTTTATTCACGAACTGTACCAAGAGGGCCTGGTCAGGAAGGTTCCCATCTATGTGGACAGCCCGCTTGCCACACGGATCACAGCGGTATTCGGAGAGCACCCGGAAGTCTATGACGACGATGCCCACACGACCTTTCTGGAAAAAGGTAAAAACCCTTTTGCCATGCCCCAGCTCAAGTTCATCGGCTCCGTGGAGGAGTCCATGGCCTTAAACCGAGATGAAACCCCACACATTGTCCTGTCCGCATCAGGCATGTGTGAAGCCGGCCGCATCCTGCACCACCTGCGGCACAAGGTCCACAATCCCAGACACACCATCCTAATCGTCGGTTTTATGGCCCAGCACACCCTTGGCCGGCGGCTTCTCGAGCAGGGCGAAGCCTATGCCGCGACCGGCCGCAAAGGCGACGCTCCCATGGTCAAAATCCTCAACAAGGCGTATCCCCTCAAGGCCCATGTCCACAAAATCGGCGGATTCAGCGCCCATGCCGACAAAAAAGAGATGCTGACGTTCCTGAAGCAATCGAACCTGAAAATCAAAAAAATCGCCGTAGTTCATGGTGAAGAGGAGCAGTCCCTTGCCTTCGCGGACACACTCAACAAGGAAGGATTCAATGCCATGGTTCCCCGGGTGGGCCAATCGATCAAACTCCATTGATTATGATATGGCAGTAATCGAATCAACAACTTTCGAGACCGCCCGGAGGCCCTATCTACCGACCCTGCGATAACTCATCCGGTGATAGGGCGTCGTACCGAAATCTTTAATCGCCTGCATGTGCGCTTTTGAAAGATACCCCTTGTTGTACTTCCAGCCGTAACGGGGATATTCATCATGCAGCCGGACCATGATACGGTCCCGGGTCACCTTGGCAATGACGGCGCCGGCGGCAATGGAAAGGCTTTTGTTGTCGCCTTTGACAATGGATTCACAGGGCAGTTTTATATTCTCCATCCGCATATTTCCATCGATAAGCACATAATCAATCCGTTGGGCGCTGCCCAGGTGTGTTTGCAATGCGGCCAGTGCTTTGGCCATGGCCCTTTTGGTGGCCTGCAAAATATTGATCGCATCAATGATGTGATTATCCACTATGCCGACCCCAAAGGAGCACGTCACCGCAATGATCCCATACATCTGAGCCCGCTGTTTTGCCGTCATTTTTTTGGAATCCCGGAGCCGGCCGGAAAGGCCCTTGATACGGTCCGGCGGGATATACACGGCCCCGGCTACCACTGGCCCGGCCCCGGGCCCCCGCCCCGCCTCATCGACTCCCGCGATACAGAAAATTTTTCTATCTTCCATTAATCGGGCTTCATAGTCATAGGTGGGATAGTTTTTGTTTTCCACCATAATACTCCGAATCATATACAGATATCTGTTTCAACCGGTGTCAGAAATAACTGCATGGGAAAATGCTCAATCCAGTTTTTCTACCCGGATTATGGGCTGCCCGTCAAGCAAAAGATATAGTATCCATCCGGAAATGAGGATTCTTGATCAAAATCAAGGCCTACCCAAAAAATCGGTAACCGTGACCGGTTACAATAAAGGATAGTAACTTTCCATTTGATTTCTTGACCGCTGTAGCCAGCAGTTGCATTTACAAAATAATATTTTATAACATCCTCAACATTGTGCATTTTTTCCTTGCAAATTCTCGATACGCGAATAGAATCTAATGATATAAAGACAAGGTATCTCTCCTTCCGTGTCAGTATACGGCAGCAACTCAGGTACCGGATCATGTTTTGTTATCTGTACATGCTATCTACAGGCATTTACAGTTTTCAAAAAAATCTGAAATCTCTGCTCCATATGAGCCATAAAAAGGATAGGAGAATGAAAACACTGGGAATATGCCTCGGGGCATCTACTGTTTCGATGGTTCAAATGGAAAAGCCCGGAGGAGAAAAAGGCTTGCCCCGCATTATTGGTACCGCCTTTCTGCCCCACGATGGAAACCCACGACAAACACTGGTGACCGCTTTCAAAGACCTTGACCTTGCGTCATTTGACCGAATCGGCGCCACCGGCCGAAAATTCCGCAAATTCATCGATCTCTCCTCCATTCCAGAACCTGAAGCAGTCGAGTACGCATACCCGTTTACCAAACCTGTTGGAATCGACTGCCCGGCCATTATCTCAGCCGGCGGAGAAACCTTTATGGTTTATGTTATGGATCACTCCGGGCAAATCAGCAATGTCTTAACCGGCAATAAATGTGCCTCGGGTACCGGAGAATTTTTCATTCAACAGTTGCGCCGCATGGACGTATCCTTTGAAGAAGCCGCCCAGTGGGCCGCTGTTGAAACGCCCTATCATGTTTCGGGACGATGCTCTGTTTTCTGCAAATCAGACTGCACCCATGCCACCAACAAAGGGGTCCCAAAGTCAGAAGTGACCGCCGGACTCTGCAAAATGATGGCCGAAAAAATACTGGAACTGCTTAAAAAAATCCCTTTACAAAATATTATGCTCACCGGCGGAACCGCCCTCAATAAAATGATGACCGGCTACCTGCAAAAAGAGATATCCGACCTGATCATACCGGAACAGGCGCCCTGTTTTGAAGCCTTAGGCGCTGCGCTCTGGGCATTTGATCATGAAACCCGGCCGTTTCCCGGCATCGATAAGCTCTTCAAAGCCGGGGTCACCTCTTTTGCCGCGCTTCCACCCCTTACCAATGCCGATGAACTGGTGACGTTCAAAAGCATGGAAAACGGAACCATACAACCAGGCGATATTTGCATACTGGGGCTGGATGTCGGTTCCACCACCACCAAGGCGATTTTACTGCGCACCCATGACAATGCCCTGCTGGCCTCAATTTACCTGCGCACCAGCGGCGACCCGGTGGGCGCTTCCCGAAAATGCTACGCCGCCATTCTCGACCAGGTCAAGTCCCGGGTCGATCCTTTGGGAATTGCCGTCATCGGGCTGGGCGTCTGCGGATCAGGCAGGCAAATTGCAGGGCTTCATGCCCTGACCAACGGCATTATCAATGAAATTGTTGCCCATGCCGCTGCAGCTGTATTTTTTGACGAACAGGTGGACACGCTTTTCGAAATCGGCGGTCAGGATGCCAAGTACACCTATATTACCAGCGGAGTCCCTGCCGACTATGCCATGAACGAGGCCTGTTCGGCCGGCACCGGTTCCTTTCTCGAAGAATCGGCCCTTGAAACCCTGGGGATAGAGATGACCGATATCGCGGATATTGCCCTGCAGGCCGGGCATCCGCCCAATTTTAACGATCAATGCGCGGCATTCATTGCCTCGGATATTAAAAATGCGATTCATGAAGGGGTAAACCAGGAGGACATTGTGGCAGGGCTGGTGTATTCTATCTGCATGAATTACACCAACCGGGTCAAGGGCAATCGGCCGGTGGGGGAAAAGATATTTATGCAGGGCGGTGTATGCTATAATGCCGCCGTCCCCCTTGCCATGGCCGTACTTGTCGGCAAACCGATCATCGTACCACCCGAACCGGGGCTGATGGGTGCCTTCGGGGTTGCCCTGGAGGTTAAAAAAAGAATCGAGGCCGGCCTGATGACCGAAAACAGCTTTGATCTTCAGTCTCTGGCCGACCGGGAAGTCATTTATAAATCGTCTTTTACCTGTAAAGGCGGCAGGGAAAAATGCGACCGGCGCTGCAAAATCAACCTGATCGAAATCGAAGGCCAACAATACCCATTCGGGGGTGCCTGCAACCGGTACTATAATCTGCGGCATAAGGTAAAGCATGATATTAAAAATCTGGATCTGGTTCGCCTTCGGCAACACCTTGTTTTTGAAAAATACGGGATATGCCCCTCCCGGGGGGCCACTGGAAAACACGGAAAAACAGTAGGAATCAACCGAAGCTTCATGGTGAATACCTACTATCCGCTCTATTCCACTTTTTTCAATGAACTCGGCCTTGAGATTATTTTGCCGGACACGCCATCCCAGAAAGGCATCGACCGGCGCAATGCCGCATTCTGCTATCCATCAGAGCTGGCGCATGGTTTTTTTTATACCTTACTGCAGAGCGAACCAGCCCCTGATTTTATTTTTTTACCCCATTTCAAATCCGTTCCCACCCGGATTCAAGGGACCAGTTCACAGGTATGCCCCTTTGTTCAGGGGGAAACCTATTTCCTCCAGACCACCTTTGGTAAAGAAATTGAACTTCTAAAAACCAGGGGGACCAGGATTCTTGCGCCCCTACTGGATCTTACCCTGGGATTGAACGCAGCAAAACCTGCTTTTTTAAAAATTGCCCGGCAGATGGGAATAGGGTCCGGACCGGCCCTGCAGGCCTTTGAAAAAGCCGTCAAAAAACAAATAGACTGCATGGCGGAAATGAAACAGATCGGCAAAAAAGCAATGACCGAGCTTGAGGCCCATCCGGATAAAACGGCAGTGGTCATTTTTGGCCGCCCCTATAACGGATTTGTGGAAGAGGCCCATATGGGCATTCCCCACAAACTGGCTTCCCGGGGAATCTTGGTCCTGCCGTTTGATTTCCTGGATTTTGATAATGAAAAAACAAGACCGCACATGTACTGGGGCATGGGCCAGACGATCCTGCAGGCCGCTGAAAAGGTGAAAAAGCACCCCCAACTTGTCGGCACTTACATCACCAATTTTTCCTGCGGGCCGGACTCTTTCATCATCGGGTATTTCAGGACCTGCATGGGCCGCAAGCCATCTTTAACCCTTGAACTGGACAGCCATACCGCCGATGCCGGTATAGACACCCGCATAGAGGCGTTTCTGGACATTGTCACCGCATTCCGGCAACTCACGCCAAAAAAACGGCCCGGCCGGCCTATCACAGGGTTCAAGCCCGCCCGAACTGAAATTCATAATGGGCAGGCGATGGTCACCACCTCTTCCGGGAAACACATTTTAATGACCGACCCCCGGGTCACGCTCCTCTTGCCCTCCATGGGTAAAATAGCATCCGAATCTTTGGTGGCGGTATTGCGCGGGCTGGGCTTTAATGCCAAACTACACCCCCCGGCCGACGAAGCGGTCCTGAAGCTTGGACGCGGAAATACATCCTGCAAAGAATGCCTGCCGCTCATACTGACAACCGGCACGTTGCTCAGTTATATCCGCAATGGAAAACGCGACGATGAGGTCGTCGTCTATTTTATGCCCACGGGATCAGGCCCCTGCCGCTTCGGCCAGTATCAAAGCTTCATGGAAGATCTGATACGGCGTCTCGAGCTGACTGACGTGGCCCTGTTCTCACTGACATCTGAAAATAACTATTCCGGGTTTGGCAATGGATTTGAAAAAAAAGGATGGTGGGCCGTGATTGTGTCGGATGTGATGGAAGACATCCGCAGCATGCTGCTGGCCAATGCCGTCCACAAGGAGTCTGCACAGGAAACCTTTCAGGTTGAGTGGCAGCGTATCAGAAGTGCCCTGCAAAACGGCGGTTTTGCAAATTTTGAAAAACAAGTCCAACTAGCGGCCGGGCATCTGAGCGACATTTCTCTGAACCGTCCGGCAGATGAAGTCCCCGTAATTGCCCTTACCGGAGAAATATTTGTCAGGCGCGATTCATTGTCACGTCAATATCTCACCACAAGACTGGCCGACCGCGGCTTTGCCGTTATCTGTTCTCCGGTTGCCGAATGGATACACTACTGCAGTTTTCTCATGGACCACGGCATTGTAGACCACCCGCTGACCGGAATCGACAAACTCAAATTCATCTTGCGTAAAAAAATCATGAATCGTTATGAAAAACGCCTTAAATCAACCCTGACCCGGTCGGGTCTGACCCATGCCGCACCGGTAGACATCGATGAAGTGATCCATCATGGGGCCCCGTTTATCGCCCCTGATCTGGCGGGCGAAGCCATTTTGACGGTGGGCAGCTCCCTTGCCGAAATAGCATCCAAGGTCTGCGGTGTCATCGCCATCGGTCCCTTTGGCTGCATGCCCAACCGCCTTTCAGAGGCCCTGTTGACCGAAGTGATGACCAGTTCGAAAAAACTCGCTGCAGATCCGGAAGATGCAAAGCTGAAAGATATTTTATATGGTATGGATGACCTCCCGTTCCTGGCTATCGAAAGCGATGGCTCCCCTTTCCCCCAACTGATAAATGCCAAGCTGGAAGCCTTCTGCCTGCGGGCCAAACGGCTGCACAAACGGATGCGGGCCCTGTGAAATTCTAAGGTCCTTTGAAACAGAATTTTTTATTGAATACCTGTCTTGGAGAAAAATTTTCGCCAGCAATCAATAATCGGCAATCGCCGCCCTGACCGCCCGGATGAACTGATCAAATACAGGTGTTTTTTGCTTGCGGAATATCCGTGATATTTCCTCAAACATATCCCGGCGCAGGCCCACGGAAATCTCGAGCTGGACGCCCATCCCCAAGCGACTGCGATTGCATATATTCAAAAGATTGACACCCGGGAAACGATTGGATGAGGATACTTCAAATCCCTCTTTGGTCAATTGCCGCCCGATTTTTTCCTTGAGAAACTTGTCCCGGCCTCCGGTAAAAATCAATTTTTCCCTTTCCCGGCAACCGTGAATAGCGATAATTATTCGGGAACGCTCCACCATGCGAAGCCCCTCAGGTTCATTAAAATTGGTGCTGGTAATGTGTAAGTCGGAATTTCCCATGGACTTAATTCCACTGAACGTATAAAAACGATGCTGGCGTCCGGCAACCGCCTCTGCGATTTCCGTAGTTCCCGGTTCGATACCACCGCCATGGGGGGCTATCACGACAATACCCGACGATCCGTCCCGATTTCGAATACGATAGTCTTGTCCTAGGATCTCATTTTTCTTAAGCTCTTTGTATGAACGGTATCTTTCCATTTCGCGGCCCTTTGCCATGATTGCAGGGATCAATAAGGATCAGTTTAATCTTTAAAAAAAATAAACTGGTCAGGCAGAACATGCCCCGGCACCACCAGGTTCTATGACGATACGGTTTTATATAAAAAAATAGCCCTTCCCCCTTGACCTGAGAGTTTACCTTCTTATCTTAGCGTTTCAATAATTGAGGCTTGCGTTTTCCGGGTTTATTCCATTTAAACGCTTAAGAGAATGTGTGCTTTACTATAAAAATTCAATACTCATCACTCATCACTCAATACTACTAAAAATTATACAGGAAAGGTCACATAATATAAAATGAAAATCGGACAAATTAAATTTTTATATTCAATTCCCTGGAATATTTTTCTCATCACCGTGGGATCCATCATGGTCAGTATCGGAATCAAGGCCATCGTTATTCCCCACGGCTTTATCACCGGTGGTTTATCAGGGTTGGCACTCCTTTTGTACTATTTTTTCAAATCTCTCTCGCCCGGCATCTGGTATTTGGCCATCAATATTCCGATCTTTATTGTCGGGTGGCTGTTTATCAGTAAACGCTTCTTTTTTTACAGTATTTTAGGCATGTCCATGCTTTCTGCATCCATAGATTTAATATCATTCACCATTCCGGTGAATGATCCCATACTGGCCGTGTTGGCCGGTGGAACGATCATCGGCGCAGGCAGCGGCATCATCCTGCATTCCCTTGGTTCTGCCGGAGGAACCGATATCATCGCCATAATTCTCAACCAGAAACTCGGCATCCGTATCGGGGCTTTTGGATTCATGTTCAACCTGGCTCTTTTCGGGTTCAGCTTTGGTGTATTGGAAGTTGACATGGTATTGTACTCTCTGGCCATCAGTTTTGTCACTTCCATGGTACTGGATTACTTCCTGGGGGTTTTCAACCAGCGTAAAATGGTAATGATTATTTCTGAAAAATCGGCCTCAATTGCCACCAGCGTGAACCGGAAACTGAGCCGCGGCGCAACACTTTTAGACGGGAAAGGCGCGTTTACCGGCAAACGGAAACAGATAATTATGACGGTGGTGAACAACTATCAGCTAAAACGTCTGGAAGAAACCGTTTTTACGATAGACCCGGATGCCTTTATGATAACCGAGAACACATTCAATGTTCTTGGCAAAGGATTCTCAAAACGCAAGGTTTATTAGGGGAAATTGGAAACCGGAAGTTAGGAATTGAAAAAATCGGGGATTAAATAGACCATTTACATTTCATTGGGTTTTAAGGTTTCAAACTTCGGGTCTCACTGTTGATAAAAGAGCCCGAAAAATTAAAGAAAAAAATCAGGGGCGGGGCAATTCATCCCCGTCCCTGGTAATTACAGAACGTTATTTAATTTACAATTGTTTGAGCTATTCAGAGACTTTTTTCTCCAGTGCCGCAAGCCTTTCGTTAATCGAGTTTAACGTCTCTTTCAGATAATCGGTTTCAGCTTTTGTCGCAGCGGCGTCGCCTTCTGTTCCACCATAATAAGGCGCTGCCTGCACCGGATAATATCCAGCGCCATAGCCTCGTCCATAGCCCCGCCCGAAACCCCGTCCATACCCTCCTCGGCCATAGCCACCACCTCTGGGGAAATTGGCGCTGGCTACAGTAGCACGTGTGGCCGGATTACAATAACCTCTGGCGCCCCCGGTCATGGGACCGGCGCCCTGGGGTCCTGTTCTATCAAATCCTGGCATAGTCATTCCCTCCTTTTGTCCATTTATAAAAAATCATCTTCGGCCTTGACCTCTACCCTGGCCTCTGCCCTGGCCCTGGCCCCTACCCTGGCCCTGTCCTTGGCCTTGACCCTGTCCTTGACCCTGACCTTGGCCTTGACCCTGACCCTGACCTTGGCCTCGACCCTGACCGCGTCCCGAATTTTCTGCACTGCCATCGGGCCGGCAGCCGCCCTGACCTCTTCCTGTTCCCGGCCCCTGACCATCCGGACCTTTTCCATCGCCTCTAGGCATTTTGCCCTCCTTACGTTGTTTGCTCGATTCAGGGCATTTACCGGCCCCCTCTTCTGCGGCGCCTGCCGCGGCCCTGCCCTCTTAATTCATACATTCCGCCACCAATTCTCAACTTTTTGCCAGTCACCAGGGCCGCGGCGATAGTTTGCCGGGCCTCGGCCAGCACCCGCCCATAGGTCTGACGGGAAATTTCCATACGCCTGGCAGCGGAATCTTGATCCAGCCCCTCAAAATCACTCAATCTCACAGCTTCCATGCTCTCTATTGCAATGGTCACTTCACCGGTAACGGGAATCCCCTCGGGCACAAAAGCACTCATCACGGGATATCCGGATATAAATCTTGGTTTTTTGGGTCTGGGCACTTAATAAAACTCCCTATTTTGGTCATTTGACTATAATATAAATACTGCTTTGCAAGGTGTCAAGAATTTTTTTAGTCATATGACCATTATTTATTTTACCCGATAGAGCTGGGGGTTATTTGGAGTCTCATTAAGTCAACGAGCTTCCAACAGAGCAAATCCCCTCTGGGGATAAAACAAAGTCTGACTCTCTGGGGACAGGTTTTTATTGGCGCGTATACCGAGCAATATCAGGGACCATGACATCGCTGGATCTAAAGGGATTGATATCAATGCCCCCGCGGCGGGTAAAACAGGCATGGACAAACAATTTTTCAGGATTGCAATATCTTGTTATATCCATAAAAATCTGTTCGACACAATTTTCGTGAAATCCGGTATGTTCGCGAAAAGAAACAAGATACCGCAACAGTCCGGCATGCTCGATCCTACGGCCGGTATAATCGATGACAACCGTGGCCCAGTCCGGCTGACCGGTGACCGGGCAGTTGGTTCTCAGCAGGTTAGAAAACAGCCTTTCCCTGCCCCTTTGCTCACCGGAAATCAGGTAATCGGGGCAGCGGTGATATCGATCGATCTGAATATCCTGATCATCCAGGCAGATCCCTTCGGGTTCGGTCACCTTTGACAGATAAAATTGCGACGGCAACGTGAGAGATAGAGTGACCTCTCCATCGGCAACCCGGCAAAGGTCCCTTTTTATTAAAACGTCAACCTCCCGGTAGGAAAAAAAACGGGTCTGATTAAACGAATTCAGATAAAGCTTTAAGGATTTTGATTCAATGATATGGGTGCTGGTGATCGGGAACAAAATTTTTGCCATGGCCACGCAGGGTTTACCTTTTTGATCCAGCCATGAAATCTCATAGGCATTCCACAGATCGCCACCGTAGAAAGGAAGTTGATCTCCGAAACCCAGCTTGCTCCTGGCCTCTGCTCTGGGAACCGCAAAGAGCTGTCCCGGATCATACATTCGGCTGTGGCTTATTTTTTTCCCCAGTGGGATATCCTGGCCCATCGTTTGGTTCATTGCATATACCTTGTCACATCCAGCCCCTCATCATATCTTAAAGCATATTTACGTTCAAGACAGGCTCCGCAGGTGCCGCAGTGAACAAGGCCGCCTTTGTAACAGGTCCAGGTCATGGCAAAATCAACGTCAAGGCGGCGTCCCAGGTCCCCGATATCCCGTTTATCAATCTGCTCAAAGGGAAAAGAAAGGTTAACCTTGCCGTCGGTCCCCAGATCAGCCACATTGGAAAACGCCCGGTTAAATTCCGGCCGGCAGTCCGGGTAGATAAAATGATCACCGGCATGGGATCCAAGCAAAACCGCTTTGGCCCCGGTGGATTCGGCATATCCCACTGCAATGGAGATTAAGATACCGTTACGGAAAGGGACCACCGTACTTTTCATGTTTGACTGTTCATAGATTCCGTCGGGGACCTTTCCGCCGGACTGTAGCAGCGTCGAAGAAAAAAGGTCATTGATAAACGGCAATCTGACAATTTCATGGGGGACACCCAGTTTTTCACACAGCCTGACAGCCATGGGGATCTCCCGTGCATTGTGTTTTGAGCCATAGTCAAAACTCAATGCGGCAACAGTTTTACCCTGGTCCAGTGCATGGACCAGCATCACCGTTGAATCCATGCCACCGGACAGGACGGCAATCGCATCCGTCATTTTTTATTTTCCTTTCATTCGATCAAAAGCCAGAATATGAAGACGGGGTGCAAAGTTGAATTTCTTTTGCACGCAATAATCCCATACACGGGCAAAGGAGGCCATCTGCTCGGCCCGGCCGGCACCCAGCGGCATGATCCAGACCTTTTTATGGGGAATTTTATGTTTTTTGATAAAATCTTCCAACACCGCAAACCCATCGGCAGCCACAAATTTAAAAATATCAGCGACATCTATATTGGCTTCAACAAACTGCCAAGCCCCCTCGAGAAATTTGGGCGAACAGACCTTGTATCCGCGACAGGTCAATGGAATGGCCACTTTTCCGCTGGTTTCGTACTGAATTCGGCAGCCGGCGGCAAGCAGCCGCGATTCCAGTTCCTGCAGTCCCAAATCCCATTGCAGAAACGGTTCGCCCCCGGTGATGACCACAAAATTATTTTTAAACCCCAGTACCCGGTCAACCACATTACTGACATCAAGCATTTTACCCGGATTACGGGCATAAGCCGTATCACACCACGGACAAAACGGGGGAACACATCGGCTCAGCCGCACAAACACCGCCGGTTGCCCCATAAAAGGGCCCTCCCCCTGAAGGGAGGTAAATATTTCGCTAATCTCAAGCATCGCCGGTCATTGTGGCCCATGACGTGGGCGTTTCAAACAAGGTCACGGCCTTTAGCTGAATATCCATCCCGGCTAGGGAACTTTCCAGAACGCGGAAAATATGGCACACCATGTTCTCCGCCGTGGCCGGTATATCTGCAAATTCCGCCATATCGTTTAAAAACGTTTGATCATAGCGGCGTATAATTTTATCTGTCACTATTTTTTTAAGATCTGCAAAGTGAATAATCATGCCCGAGGCATCGACTGCCCCGGCGACGCTGACACGCAGACGATAGGTGTGTCCATGCAGGTTATAGCATTTGCCGTATATTGTACGGTTTTCTTGAGAAGAAAATTTATTTTGATACAGCCTGTGGGCTGCACTAAAGACAAATTCCTTAGTAATGGTAAGCATGGCCACCTTATTTTTTCTGGTGAGGGAGAAT
The DNA here is from genome assembly GCA_964522985.1 of uncultured Desulfobacteraceae bacterium. Taxonomy (GTDB): domain Bacteria; phylum Desulfobacterota; class Desulfobacteria; order Desulfobacterales; family 4572-123; genus 4572-123. The sequence goes on along the minus strand of CAZFXX010000026.1, from coordinate 2,010 downwards.
TTATTAGGCGGGCTGCCGCTCGTCCGCCGCTAAATTTGATTTTTTATATAATTTTTTTATAACCCGCTATCCTGAATTTAAAAACGACACGTTCTTTACCTGATATCCATTCAGCGAGCAACAAAAAAATGTTTAAACTTGACAATCAATCCCCAAAATATGAATTACAGACCTATTCATACAACATTTTTTGTATTCTGTGATTTTAAAAATATAACATGCCGAAACCCGCGATGAAAAGAAATCAACAGCGTTAATAAGAATACTTGAAAGTGACCAGTTTTGCCATGAAAAAACCCGCAATCATATGGGATTTTGACGGGACACTTTTACCAAACGATCCCTATGACAGTGAGCAGTCACTTCTGATCTTTCAAATGCAGCTGGCGGCCTGCAAATTTCCTTTTCATAAAAAAATTGCGACCCGGGCCGTTATTTATGCCGACAGAAAAGAATGGCTGCCCGGAAACTATTTCAAATGGCCCTATGTCCGACTTTTAAAGAACACCCCCATCCATGCTCTGGACCGGGTGGCTGAAAAACTCGCCGAAAAAATACCAAAAATTGACCGTGGCACCATCCGCGAGCTGTCACAGCGCGGATATAACATGCTGGTTATCAGTTGCGGCACGGCCGATCTCAGTCAGCGGGTCCTTGCGTTTGCAGGAATTGACAATTGTTTCAGTCATATCCTGGCCAACCGGTTTACAATCAGAAACAGCCGTATTGCCGGCATGCGCTATTCCATCCTGGCTCCGGAGGACAAACTCGCAGCCCTTCAAGCCCGACACGTTTACCCGGAAACCTGTATTGCCGTGGGGGACGGGTATACCGATATTCCGCTTCTGGACCGGGTAAAAATTCCAATCCTCCTCGACCGGACCGGCGGCAAACGCAGACTTGCCAAGACTAAAGGCTATCATGTAATTACTGCCATTCCGGAATTAATACAACATCGAGTGGTTGGAACGCTCGTTCCTCGCGCCCCACACCCGAAGCGTTCTGTTTCAATCCATACGGTCCGAGGTACGTTTTGACATAAGGCAGACAATAGCATATATTATCCATATGAAATATTTAACTTGGGATCCTCATAAAAATAAAATTCTAAAACAAGAACGAGGCATTTCCTTCGAGGAAATCGCTTATTTGATTGAATCTGGACGGATAATCGGAATTGAGGAAAATCCAAGTCGACATAATCAGAAAATGTATATTTTAGAAATTGATAGCTACGCCATTATCGTAGCTTACGCGAAAAATGATAATGAAATATTTCTAAAAACAGCATTCCCAAGCCGGAAATACACCAAACGATACGGCTTAAAGGGGGAAAAATGAAAAAAATAAATGAAAAGGCATATAAGCCAATTGATCAGAAAGAAAAAGATTTAATGGAATCTATTGAACGTGATGATTGGCAGCCAGTTAAAAATTTTAACAAGGAAAAAGAAAAGGCAATCGCTGCCGCTCGAAATACATTAAAAAAAGATAAACGCATAAATCTCCGTTTTACTCAAAAGGATTACCACCAACTTCAAATTAAAGCCATTGAAGAAGGTATACCATATCAAACACTTATTTCCAGCATTGTTCATAAATATCTAAATGGTTCTTTAACCCCAAGATCATAAAACAGATACAGAACCAGGCGCTTAACTCAGACGGCTAATACCGTGGCATTTTTTCCAACTTCGCAGTTCACTTCATTCTGAGCGTTTCAGAAGTTCTTTTTTTATGAGCCGCCGCTGGTTAGCTCGTCGTTAGCCTGCTACTTTTCGTCCATCGCTGTCAGCACACTCAAGGAAACATTATGAAGAAGACATGCGCTTTAATTGCAGCCACGATACGTTCGCAATAGTTTGAATTAAAGGGTACGATATTCAGAAGTTGGTTGACCGACAAATAGTGCGTTGCATCGGTTTTAAGCCGTACTTTAGAAATTTTCCCTAAGTAAGGACAAAAGAATGACAGCCCTCAATCCAATCATTATGTTTTTGATTCAATCCC
>CAZFXX010000025.1:0-19096 GCA_964522985.1 uncultured Desulfobacteraceae bacterium | reverse complement strand
CGACAGAACATGGTGGAAATTTCCATGTTTTCGCCGCTTTTTGCAAAAAGCCAGCCCAGTGCGCTGATCGAATCGGCGTCATAGGGGTGCAGTTTCACGGCTTTTTTGTACGCCTCCATGGCCTCGTTGATCCTGTCCAGCTTTTTTAAACAGTCTGCCAGATATCTGAAGGCAAGGCCCGAGTCCGGTTCCAGTTGGACCGCTTTTTCCAAAAACGATATGGCTTTTTCAGCCGATCCGTTTTTCAAAAAAAGATGGCCGGTGTTCAGGTTTATCTCATATACATCGGGTTTCATGTCGTAGGCCTGTAAAAAAAATTTTAGGGCCGATTCCGGGTTGTCCAGAAGCTGGTGGGTCATGCCGATGTTGTAGGCCGCCATGAATTCATCTGGATCCAGGACCAGGGATGTCTCAAATTCTTTCAGGGCGGATGCCAGTTTTCCCAGAGCACCGTAGCAGACGCCCAGGCTGTTGTGAACATTGACATTTGACGAATCCAGGGCCAGGGCGGTTGTAAATTCACTGACGGCGCCCTGGATGTCGCCTTCCTGGTAATACCGGTCTCCACTGATATTCAAGCTCACCGCATCGAACACGGCAGCAGCGTCAAAACCGAAAAAAGTGGCATGATGCAGGGCTTTCCAGGCGTTATCCAGTATTTGAGAGCGGGTAAAATCGCTGCAGGGATACACAGCGATACCTGCGGTGACACTGGGAAGCTGCTGCCCGGCCAGGTTCGATTTAAGGGTATCTATCCATTGCGTGCAGGCCGCTTCATCCGCATCTTTCAGGAAACAGCCCCATGTGTCTTGGCTGAGCTGCCCCCATATATTTTTGTATCGCCGGCTTGTTTGCGCAATGACGTTCCCCGTGCCGATGATACGGGCCGGATCGATTTCATCTGTGACGGTAACATTCTCCTGATGCCTGTGATCCGTCCGGATCACCATCACGCCAAATGCCGGGGTATCATTGAGTTCGGACAGGGCATGCTCGATAAGGGCAGGCCCGGAGAGCATGTCCGGAAAAATTTCCAGCAGGGCATCGGAGCCTGCAAAGGGTGGGTTCTGATTTCGGGTCTCATGCTCGAAGGGGTCGGTTTTGTTGAGCAGAAAATGTTGGGTCGAACTGCATGACGAGAATAAGCTTTTCTTTTCCGATGGGGTAGTCTGGTCCATTTTCAGGCCTTTTTTAGAATGTTGGAAACAGCGGACGCGATGATTTCCAGTTCATCATCCCGTACTGTCCGCATGTCCATGATAAAAAAATCATCCTCGATTCTGCCGATGACAGGGGGCGTGCAACTGCGCATTGCTTTCTCGAAACGGCCGGCTGAAAGATCCTGTATCTTAAGGGCAACACATTTACTGGGCAGTTCCAGCAGGGGTAAAGATCCGCCGCCGGCTCTTGATGGGCGATCCAGAATTTCGACCCGAAGTCTGTTATCCAGCAGGTCAAGCATTTTGGCAAGCGTTACACTCCTTGCTTTAATTTTGTCAAAAGGCCCCAGCAGCATGCGCAGGGTGGGGATGCGCTTCACTGCTGTTTCTTTATCGCGGTAGAGTCGCAGCGTGCTTTCAAGGGCGGCCAATGTCAGCTTGTCAATGCGAAGGGCCCGGTTGATGGGATTTTTCCTGATTTGATCGACGATCTCTTTTTTACCCAGGATAATTCCGGCCTGGGGCCCGCCCAGAAGTTTATCGCCGCTGAAGGTCACCACATCCACCCCTGCGGCCAGGGACTCCTGGACCGTGGGCTCGGGCATGAGGCCGTAGCGGGAAAAATCGATAAAGGTACCACTGCCCAGATCCTCCATGACCGGCAAATGGTATTTTCTGCCGATGGCAACCAGAGCCTTGAGGCTGACTGCGGCAGTGAAACCGACAACAGCGTAGTTGCTTGTATGGACCTTGAGCAAAAGGGCCGTATCCTGGGCAATGGCGTTTTCATAGTCCACAGGGTGAGTGCGGTTGGTGGTGCCGACTTCACGCAGAATTCCGCCGCTTTTAGCCATTACATCCGGAATTCGGAAGGCACCGCCGATTTCCACCAGTTCGCCCCGGGAGACCACCACCTGTTTGTCCCGGGCCAGAGTTTCCAGGCAGATAAGCACTGCGCCGGCGTTGTTGTTGACCACCATGGCCGCTTTGGCCCCGCTGATCTCGCACAGGATATCCTCCACATTGCTGTACCGTGATCCCCGTTTGCCGGCGGCCAGGTCAAATTCCAGGTTGGAGTAGTTGCAGCCGATGGCCAGCAGATTGTCTGCGGCCTCGCGGGTCAGCAGGGAACGTCCCAAGTTCGTATGCACCACGACACCGGTGGCATTGATGGTACGAACCAGGTTAAAGGCCATGGCCCTGGTAACGGCTTCTGTGACACGCACCAGGACGGCTGTATCGTCCAGGCTTTCCGGGGCAGTGTGTTGGTCATTGTCAAGAATGTCCCGGCGCAGGTCATCGATGACCGTACGAATCGATTGTATGACAACGGACCTGGGCGTGTTTTCAAAAAGACCCCGGGCATTTATCTGTTCAATTATATGGTCTACACCGGGCAGATTGCGCAAAAGGGATTGCTGTTTTTCAGTAGGGTGCATATCGCTTCCTGGTTGGCAAATTATATATAACCTTATTTAACTACCACTAACCGGTTGTATTTTCAATAGAGTTTTATATAAAAGTAGTAAGAATAAATAGGCAGTTTTTTACAATAATTCGTGTTAATTCCCATAATCTGTGATAAAAATTATAAAGGCATCTAAAATGCGGGTCACAGTTTTCGAATTTGAAAGAAAATGTTTTAATTCGTATAATAGTAACGATTTAACCACTCAAAGACCCAACCACCTGACCACCCAACAAGGTTTGGTATGGTTCAAAGGATTGTGTAAATGACATTTTACAGCGTTGAATCAACACAAAAAGATCTGGAGAAATGTGATTACATCTGTTCCGAAAACATTGCTACAGTTGTTTTCCTGGCCCATGCCACTCAAAAACCGGTCCTGGTGGAAGGGCCGGCCGGCGTGGGCAAGACCGAACTGGCCAAGGCAGTGGCCCGCAGCCTGGACCGCCGGCTGATTCGGCTCCAGTGTTATGAAGGGCTGGATGAAGCCAAGGCCCTGTATGAATGGGAATATGCCAAGCAGTTGCTCTATACCCAGATGATTAAGGAAAAAATCAATGACGTCATCTCCGGATCAAACTCTTTAAGCGATGCCGTTGATCGGATTGCGGCACAGGAGGATGCTTTTTTTTCAAAACGGTTTATTCAGCCCCGGCCACTGCTCCAAGCCATCAGTTCCGAAAAACCCGTGGTTTTACTCATTGATGAAGTCGACAAGTCGGACCCGGAGTTCGAGGCCTTTTTGCTGGAAATTTTAAGTGATTTTCAGGTATCGATTCCGGAAATCGGGACCCTGTCGGCGGTTAATATTCCTTTTGTGGTGCTGACATCCAATAATTACCGAGATATGAGCGATGCACTCAAACGGCGTTGTATTCATCTTTATATCGATTATCCGGAGCGCGATCTGGAGGAAAAAATCGTTCGGCTCAAGCTGCCTGAAACAGGGGACCGGCTTACCCGGCAACTGGTGGATACCATCCGGGAGATTCGCAGGCTGGATCTTAAAAAAAAACCCTGTATATCCGAAACCCTGGACTGGGCCCAATCTCTGATCGCACTTCAGGTTGAAGATCTTTCCGCCCAGGTGCTGGACCAGACCCTCAATATGATTTGCAAGTATCGATCCGATGCCGAAAAGGTCCGGAAAAATTTAAAAACCATTGTAACAGGCACAACGTCCAAATGGTCAACCTCGTCTTAAAATTTGCAGCCTGCGCCCGGGGAGGGGGCCTGCGGATCTCCACCGGTGAGGTCCTCAACTGTATCGGGCAGCTTGAGCTGATCAACTGTCTGCAGGAACCGCAGTTTGAAACGGTTTTAAGGGCCAACTTTGCAAAAAGTCGCAGGGAGCAGCGTCATTTCGATCGTTTGTACCATCTTTTTTTCCATGAACTACGCCAGGATTTCGGTATTTTTCACACGGATGGGCTTCAGGGCAGGATGGATGAACTCCTGGCGTCATTGACCCCGGAAAACAGTGAGGGGCCCCTTGACCGGGCCCTGCTTGATTTTATGGCCGGTGATCCCTTGGCATTTTTACAGGAGATGGGCCGCATCCAGGGTGAAGGGGACGGCCGCAGGCAAGGCATGGGATCCAATCTGGGGTCGGTCACCCGCCGCCTGGATGTGATGCTGCATTTAAACAGGCTGCAGGCTGCAGTTACGCAGTTTATAGACGAAAATATCGACCGGATTCCATGGGAAGAACGCAAGAGCCTTGAATCCCATTTTACCGAACGGATCGAAAGTGCCCGGCGCCTGCTTTTGCAAAACCCTAGACCCGCCGGCGAAAGCCTTAAAAAGATTACCTCTCATGAGCAACACTTGACCGATCTTGGAGAAACAGCCTTTGCATCGTTGACTCAAAAGGAGGTCGAAGAGCTGCGCGAGGTTATCAAACAACTGGTGCGAAAGCTCAAGGATATGGCCGTCCTGCGCTATGCCCGGCAAAAAAAAGGGATTCCGGATATTAAAAAAACCCTGCGGCAGGGAGCGCGCTACCAGGGAATCCCCATGGAAATCATTTTTCGCAACCGGCCCTTGCGGAAAACCCGGATCGTTACATTGTGCGATGTCTCCGGGTCGGTATGGTCGGCAGCCCGTTTCATGCTCAACATGCTCTATTCCCTGCAGGCGTGCTTTACCCGTGTGCGAAGCTTTGTTTTTGTGGCCGGTCTTGACGAGGTGACGGAAATATTTGAGAAAAACGAAATCAATCAGGCCATTGAAAAGGTTCTTGGCAAAGCGGATATCGACTACGGCGCCGCCACCGATTACGGATTGACCCTGCGCCTGTTTAAGAAATATTTTATGGAGGTTTTGAACAAGAAAACAACTTTGATCATTATTGGCGATGGCCGCTCCAACTATTCAAATCCCGAAGTTGAAATTTTGGATGACATGCGAGACCGCTGCCGTCGGCTGATCTGGCTTAACCCGGAAACAAAACAGTTCTGGTATACCGGAGACAGCGAGATGCGAACCTACGAGGGGTCCTGCCACGAGGTACGCCTCTGCCAGAATCTAAATCAACTACTTGATTTTATTAAAAATTTAGTTTTGTAAGACACAGATAGGGTAACGGCTGTTTTGGGAGAAGAACCCATCTGTTGCTTTCACCTTCGGCCCCTGCCCCTGCCGCCGCCCCTTCCCTGGCCCTTGCCTCTCCTGCCGACCATGCTCCTTCCATTGCCCTGGTCTCTCTGGCTGTATCTGTTGCTATTGGCGTCGTTTTGTTGCCGCCGGTCTGAACTGCCCCGGTCCATCTCGGCTGCAGCATCTTTCACGATGCGTTGAATGGCAGTATAGAGTGAGGCAAACATGTTCAGCATAAGGCCCGTGCCAGCTTCAACAAAAGCCTCTGTTTTACCGGATGTGCCGGTTTGTGGTTTCGATTTGTAATCTTTCGTAGGGTTACCCGGGGCTGAATCTGGTGCTGTTCGGGGCGTTTTTGGGGATCCGTTCTGCTGTGCAGGTGAAGGGCTGCCAGTTTTTTGGGACGATAAAACCCGGTGGATCGTCTCGTAGGCGATATTGATCTCCTTGAGTTTGTCCTCGGATTTTTTTTGGAGCCTGGGATTGGAAGAGAAACGATCCGGGTGCCATATATTGACCAGATCTTTATAGGCCTGTTTTGCCTCATCTGCATCGGCATCGGGGTCAATCTCAAGAATTTCAAAACATCGCTGAATATCCATTGTCTTGTCTTTTCATACCTCCATGGGCGAGTCGTCTGGAAGAGTAAGGGGTTTATGTTTTATTGGCATTATTCCAGGAAAAACCATTTCCAAAATGTTCATGCCACCATTCGTTTGGTGATAAATAATTTTTTACCTCATCTTTGGCAAAAGAGTATTGATAATAATTGCAATAATCAACAATGATGGCATATGCATTTGACAGTTTTTGGGCCATTTTTCTGCATTGCTCAGTATCCCCGGCGCAATGATCCGGGTGCCATTTTCGCATGAGCCGTCTGTAATTTGACTTGATTTCTTCCATACTGGCCTTTTCAGTGAGTTCCAGCAATGTCCTTGCATTTGTAATTTTTCGATAGGTGCTCATCTTAACTCCGTCATCAATTAAACCGATTCTTCTGCATTTTCGGGTCTTGCTATTGATGTTCATGGCCCGGTGAAAAAATGCAATTCCCAATCGGGTCGAACATTTTCGTGTACGTTTCCCATAATCCTGTGAATGCATACGACAATATTTTATCCCCTTATCAGGCATATCGCAAAGTTTTTGAGATTTAATCGGCTTTGCAAGGTAATCATCCATACCGCCTGTAAGACATTTTCCCCGATCCCCTTTCATAGCATGGGCAGTCATGGCAACAAACAGGACCCCGGCGATGGCAAGATATTGCCGGGCCTGGTACTCACTTTCCCAAAGTGCATCCTCTGTTTGTCTAAGTTTTTTTATCTCCTGCTTTAATTCGGTGACCCTTTATTCCAATTGATCATAGGTTGATTTTCCAGCCATTAGCGGAAAACGCCACTTTTTGAAAAATATGAATTTAACAATAACAATGGAATTTTTAACTTCAGAATTGTTAAAAATTTCACTTTGCCTGCTATGGTGAACAGTTTATGCCAAATTGAATTAAATCTGGACCTAATATTTTATATCCTGGATGGCAAAACCACAATATGTTGATATTCAAGAACAAAATGGAAAAATTCGGGTCGGTGGCAGCATATAAAATAACTATTGTCAGAAATTAAACACTTTGGCTTTTGCAGCCAGATCTATCAGGTCCGGTCCACCGGATAAATTCATGTTTGAGAAAAATTTTGTCTCGTCAACCTGACGAGCCTTGGCACATGGAATTCAAACACCGATGGGCACCTGGTTTTCAACCAGATAAGGTAAATAATCATTGGGACAGTCACCGGTTGGTGTCGGAATATTTAATTTTCTCTCGGAGTCGGCCCAATTAACGCCGTTGTCAATAAAACATATATCTGTTTTATGACCTTTTGAATGCGCAATCTTGGAAAATTGAAAGCATCTGGTTGCAGCCTCATTGTCATCTTTACTTAGAACAAATAAAAAATTAGCCATGGGATATTTTCTTTTTTTATTAAATTCAAAGCCATACGCGACTACTAATGATTAACGGGTTATGTGCCAATAGTCAACCGCAAAATATAAAACAGCGCGGTGCAGTAATCATCGATTCTCGGAGGTAAACAGGTAAAAATTTTGGTCTTGATCATTTTTCAGCCCTTTCTAAAAAAGGCTGAAGCCTGACCTTTGAAGGGATGCGTGTTTTTGGTTGAAACGATAATCAGGGCAAGGAGTTGTTTTAAAATTTGTGGGAGAAATAATGTCGGGTATGAGAAAACAGAACATTAAAAAAGGGCCTAAGGCGTTTTTTTAAGACTTTTTTTATAAGTGGCGGGAGCGAGTCGCATAAAATAGTAAGAAAGCGAGATTACAAAATGTTTTCAATTTCAGTTTCAAGTTCTTTTATCGGTATTTCGACCACAACCGACTTGCCGATGGCCTTGAGCAGAACAAAATGTATTTTCGTCCCCTCCCGTTTTTTATCCTTGTGGATGGCATCCCTCAGGGCGGCCGGCTCCCCATTGATCTCGGTGGGCAGGTTCAGGCGGGTCAGCAGTGTTTTAAACCGTTTGATTACCGGCCGGGCCAGGAGGCCTTTTCGAGCAGCCAGGCGGCAGGCCATCAGCATACCGGCACCCACAGCTTCTCCGTGGGAAATGCCGATGGTTTTTTCAATGGCATGGCCGAAGGTATGACCGAAGTTCAGTTTGCGCCGCTCTCCTTTTTCCTGTTCATCTCGGTTGACAATGGCAGATTTAATGACGATCGAATCAGATACCAGTTTCCGGATCACCGGTAGATCAAGGGCAAGCGCTTTGGCATAATTTTCCTCCAGAAAGGCAAACATGCCGGCATCTGCTATGGCGGCGTGTTTTAGGATCTCGCCTAAACCGCTGAGGATTTCCCTGTGCGGCAGGGTGGTTAAAAGCCGGGGGTCGCAGATGACGAATTCGGGCTGGCTAAAAACACCGACCATATTTTTATAGCCCTTGAAATTGACCCCATTTTTTCCCCCCACGGAGGCATCCACCTGGGCGAGAAGGGTCGACGGCACGAACCCGAACCGGAGTCCGCGCATATAAGTTGATGCGACAAAGCCGGCAATATCACAGACCACCCCCCCGCCGATGCCGACAATAAAGGTTGAACGGTCGGCCTTGAGCGCCAGCAGCCGGGCGTATATTTCTTTAACGGTTTTCAGGGTTTTGATTTTTTCCCCGGTGCCGATGGTGATGATGTCGGCATGAACGAATTTGGAGCCATGACAGTGGGAAACGTTTGTGTCGGTGATCACCACAACTTGTCCAACCGATATGAGACGGCTAAAGTTTTCAAGCCGTTCCCCAATTAGGATACTGGACTCCTTGTCGTTGCTTTGGATCTTAATCGTTTGCATGGTTTGACGCCCGCCTTTATTTGAATTTGAAAAAGATAACCCTATGTATCATATTTTTTATTGACAAATAACCTGAAAAAAAGTGGTTACCCACCCCGCCATTTCACAAAGACATCTATTAGCATTTATCGGGCACCTTTGTTTCTGAGAATCTCTCATTTTTGATATATCAGAATAGTCACTGCCGTTCCATCATTTACCCGATATCGGTGTGCAGCAGATTGAAGATGGCGGTCACTTCGCGGCAGAGCGTTCCATACTGCTCCGGGTAAAGGGATTGGGCCCCGTCACTCAGGGCCTGATCCGGTGCATGGTGAACCTCGACCATCAATCCATGGGCCGCGCCGGCAATGGCAGCCCGGCTGAGGGGCATCACCTGGTTGCGACGCCCGGCAGCATGACTGGGATCGACGATAATCGGCAGATGGCTTTCATGACGGACATACGGGATGGCAGACAGATCCAGGGTGTTGCGGCTGTGGTGGACAAAGGTACGCACCCCTCTTTCGCACAGTATGACATTTTCATTGCCGCCATTTAAAATATATTCGGCGGCCATGAGCCACTCGTCGATGGTTGCGGCCATCCCCCGTTTGAGCATAATCGGTTTATGAGATTGGCCGGCCCGGCGCAGCAGACTGAAGTTCTGCATGTTCCGGGTGCCGATCTGGATGATGTCGGCGTATTTTTCCACCAGTTCAAAGGTTTCAAAATCCATCACCTCTGTCACCACGGGCATGCCGGTTTCCTCGCGGACGGTGGCCAGAATTTTGAGCCCGTCCAGACCCAGCCCTTGGAAGGAGTAAGGAGAGGTGCGGGGTTTAAATGCACCACCCCGGAAAATTTGGGCCCCGCTTTGCTGGACATGACGGGCAATGGTCAGGGCCTGCTCCAGGCTTTCAATGGCGCAGGGACCTGCAATCATGGTCAGGTAACCGTTGCCGACGGCAATATCACCGACCTGAATGATGGTATCGTTTGATTTGAATTCGCGGCTGACCAGTTTGTAAGGACGGGTCACCGGGATGACATCCCTTACCCCGGGGAAGCCGGCAAAAAGGGCGGTATCCACAGGCCCTTTGTTGTGCAGTATCCCAATGGAAACCCGCTCTCCCCCCGGAATAGGCCGGGCCTTGTAACCTTTTTCGCCGATGGCGATAACCACGGCATCGATCTGATCAGATGTTGCATTCTTATCCATGACAATCAGCATGATGTTTTCTCCTTGTATTATTACATTTATTCTGCCCGGATTTCGTCCGGGGCGATGGCTAAATAACGCGCGCATAAATTAAAAAAGGGCTGCGATATATCACAGCCCCGTAAAACTGATAAAGGACTGTGGCGTCGATGCGCCACAGTCCTTTATCAGTTTTATATTAGCAGGTTAAGATGCTATAAACCGGTGGTCACACCTCCTTGGTCAGATGCCACCACCAAAAGCCTGAAAACGTTGTTGTATGAAAAATGTTTATTGAGTTGTTCATATGGTTTTCCAATCCTATGATAATATCATTATTCATACTTAAATATCTGACTGTTTGTCAAGGTATTTGATTTTTTGTTTTGCGCAACGACATTTCCAAGTTGGATTCAAAAATCGACGCGTCCCTGAAATATCCTGAAAAAGAAAAATCACATCGGCCATGTCGATCCGGCCGTTTCTATTGCCGTCGGCCCCATCGAGAATGGGTGACAACGGCGTATGCCCGGCCATGATTTGTGCAGAGCCAGTATGGCCTCTGCCGGAGTCGCTTTTTTATCATTCCATGTAGCGCTGACATCGTTAGCCTATTCCGGCCTTCATAATAGATAGACATCACAACAGTAGGGTCATGGAGATGAATTTATTTCTCATAAAGGTGGGTTAATATTTTGGGAAATTATAGTAAGGCAGTAGATTTTTGTTTAACTCATTAATAAAAAATTGTTGGCATCAGACACATTTTGTTACATGCTCTTCCATAAGATAAAATACACTGGACCAGTCTTGAGGAATCAAATTATCGAAAAATTTGAAAGCGGATCCGACATCCGGCAGTGTCGATCCGCGTTAATTCATGTCCTCCAAAAAAAGGAATGCCACCATGAAGGAACAGGCAGCTATTTTTAAAAAAACCTATGAAGATTATTTGGCTGAAATTGCAAAAATCGATCTGACGACCTTGCCTGAAAGGCTGGGCGTGAGCGTGGATGGAAACGAGGTAACCATCCCTTTCTTCGGTATTTTGCACAAGGTATCTGCCGCCGGTATTGCCGATCCCTCCGGTGCCAAACCCAATCATGCCATCTGTGTGGTTCTGAGTAAATATCTGCTCATGTGCCCGACCAGTGAACCGGACGGGGATGAGTGGGCCGCTTACCAGGATTTTGAAGATGCGGCCCCGTTTGCAGATGCCTACCGCAAAAATGTGGAACAGTCCATTGCCATAAGCTTTGGCGGAAAGCTGGATGAACTCAAACAGGCCTGTAAATTATTAAACGGCGGCACTCCTAAGGGAATCAACCTGCCCTATGATCTGGCCATGTGGTTTGTCCCACTTCACAGAGTGCCGCTGTTTTTGCTTTTCAATGATGGTGACGATGAATTCTCAACTCAGTGTAAAGTTTTGTTTGAAAAACGGGCTGAAAAATTTCTCGATATGGAATGTTTGGCTATGCTGGGAATGTTTCTGACGGACTATCTGAAGACGGCGGCTAATATTTGAGCCCCGGTAAATGAATAAAGGATACCGGGTTTTTATGTTTTACAGAAGATCAAATGCGTTTATCTTGTTGTTTGCGGATAATCGTTTTTTCAGGAGAAAATAATGGACAGGAGTAAAAAAGACCTTTTCTCGGATAAATTGACCGACATTTTAAACATGGGGGCACTGAACCTTGCCATGGGCATTGGTTATCGTATCGGTCTTTTTGAGGTAATGGATGGTTTTGACTGCCCCCGGCCGGTGGCTGCCATCGCTGACAAGGCAGGGCTTGATCAAAGATATGTCACCGAGTGGCTGGGCGTCATGGTAACCGGCGGCATAATCGAACTGGTCAAATCAGAGGACCTGGACAATCTGTTTTTTCTGCCCAGAGCGCATGCTGATTTTTTAACCCACAGATCCGGCAATGCCAACCTTGGGGTCTATACCCAGGAGATCCCTCTGCTGACCAGATGCGGTATGGACGGTGTCATGGACGGTTTTGCCACAGGCGACGGTGTTCCCTTTGCCAACTATCAAAATTTCCAGGCATTTATGGCCGAGTTGTCGGATGCCAAACATCGTCAGGTACTGGTGGATACATTCCTTCCCTCTGTGGCCGGTGGTGAAGTTGTAACGCGTTTAAAGCAGGGAATCCGGGTGTGTGACCTGGGATGTTCCCAAGGGGTGGCCCTGCTGTTGATGGCACAGGCCTTTCCACAAAGTTTTTTTACCGGCATGGATATCGATGCCGTAGCCATTGAACAGGCAAACAGGGATGCCGGACATCTGCAGATATCAAATGTCCGGTTTGTGGTAGCGGATGCTGCCGCACTGGCAGGGGGTAAAAAATTTTGCGAGTATTTTGATTATGTGACCGCTTTTGACGCCATTCATGACCAGATCCATCCTCTGAAGGCCCTTTTCGGGGTATACCATATCCTTGCGCCGGACGGTTTTTTTTCCATGATCGATATTGCCGCCGAAACCGATATACAGGCAAATATCGGCCATCCCATGGGGCCGTTTTTATATACGGTCAGTCTGATGCATTGTATGCCTGTGGGGTTAATGGATGGCGGTACCGGGCTGGGCATGATGTGGGGCCGCCAGCAGGCGGTAAAACTGCTTTGTCAGGCCGGTTTCTCAACAGTTTCAGTGGAAGAGATCCCAGAAGATTCTTTTAACGATCATTTTCTCTGCCGGAAATAGATGGCGGCCGCCAATGGCGTATTCAGATGGTACCGGTCATCAATACGGCATCCAGACCGCCGTGATGGATTTGACGGCAAAAAAGGTTTAAGGGCAGATGGTTCGCCAGATCACTGCCGGGAACGATCAGCGCCAGTTTCCATCCCTTATAATCCTGTTTGAGTTTGGCACAGATGGCATCAAAGAGTTCTCTGCTCGATGGCCCGGATTCGATCCTGCGGCCATAGGGCGGATTAAGGGTGATAAGCCCGGGACCGGGTGCGGACGGCAGCCGTCCGGGTGCAAAAAAATCCCGGCAGGCAATCTTGACGGTTTTTCCCAGGTGATGGTGCTGGATACAGTCTGAAAGAAGCCGGCAGGCATCCGGATCCTGGTCCGCACAAAAGACAAGGGGTGTTTCCGGCTGCCGAAACCGCAGTTGCGCCTGATTTTTAATATATGCCCAGCGCGTGGAACGAAAAGACGGCCATGCAAAAAAGGAAAATCCCCGTAACCATCCGGGCGGGATATTGTTGATCATCATGGCCCCTTCCAGGGCAAAGGTCCCTGAACCGCACATGGGGTCTGATAGGTACTGATCGGGCCGGTAACCTGCCAGTAGTAAGGCCGCGGCAGCCGTGGTCTCCCGGACAGGGGCCCGGCCCCCATGGGTTTTGAGGCCGCGTTTATAAAGATTATCACCGCTGCTGTCCAAAGATACGAATACGCGATCTTTAATAATGCGGATCAGTATTTGCTGTTTGGCAGCTATGTGAAATGAATTGTTATTGGGGATACCGCCCTGTTGCAGACGTTTTTGCAGCCTGGCCTGCAAACATTCGGCAACCGCAGTTTTGTGGTATAGCCTTGAATGATGAGCGGTCACACGGATGACGGGTTTTATACCGCCATACAAAAAAAGTTCCCAGGGAATGTCGCCGAACTTTTTGTCAAGCTGCCTGAAGTTTGTGGCGGTAAAGTCGTTGACGCGTAACAGTATTCGCCCGGCTGTACGCAGGTAGAGGTTGGCCGAACAGCAATCATGAAACCGGCCTTTAAAAGCGACGCCCCCCTTTTCGGCAACGGCGGATTTGACAGACAACGGCAGTGCCAGGAGTTCACCAAGACACAATTTTTCCATGCCCGGAGCCGTCACGGCAAAGTAATCCCGGATGCGCCCGGATATATGGCGTTTAATTCTTTTTTGAAGATTTTTCTCAACGCCCATGATGGCGTTTCTCCGTGGAAAGATGAATCAAACCCGACTTCCGCTCCAGCGCAGTTTTTCCTTGAGGATGTCGAAATATTGCCGGCCCGGCAGGGTGATAATCCGGGTGGGGTGGGACCCTTTGCAGATGGTGATTTCATCTTTTTCATCGATGGTCAGGCCGGCCTGTCCGTCAAAGGTCAGCATGATGTCGGATGCCCCCTTGGAAAGCCTGAGTTTGATATGGACATGCTCGGGAACGACCAGAGGCCGGTTGGTGAGGGTAAAAGGACAGATAGGGGTCATGATGATTCCCGGAACTGCCGGGTGGATCACCGGGCCGCCGGCGGCAAGGGAATAGGCTGTTGAACCGGTGGGCGTTGAAACAATAAGGCCGTCGGCCCGATAGGTCGTCAGGTAATGATCGTCAATATAGGTTTTGATCTGAGCCAGCCGGGCCAGGGTCCCTTTGTTGATGACGATATCGTTTAATACGGTTTCGGAAAAGCGTATGCGGCCTTTTCGCATTACCGTCACCAGAAGGCGCATGCGCAATTCGGTTGAATAGGTCCCGTTTAATATCGTTTCCGCGACATCAAACAGATTGTCCTCAACGATGCCGGCCAGAAAGCCTACCTTGCCGAATTTTACCCCTAAAATGGGAATATCCTGGTCCCCGATCCAGCGCACGGCACTTAAAAACGTGCCGTCCCCGCCCAGGACAAATACGCAGGAAAGGTCCGGCGGGGCAACGGCATGGCGTTGATCCGTATGTTTGCGATTGGGCAGGATGCTTTCTTCTCTGATCACCGCAATTTTTCGTGCTTTCAGCCAGTCCTCGAATTCATCGGCACGGCTACCGGCCCTGGCATCAGCCTTTACGATTATGCCTATCTTTATCACGCTGTTTGCTCCTCTCGTACGTGTCATTCCTAATCATATATCTCCGGTCAGGAGTTACTTTACAGGGCTTCGGACAATACAAAACCCTATAAACAAGAGCCGTCTGAATTTTTTGTAAAAAATCCGCTTTTACCATATTGCTTTGGCATGTCCACCATGACGGACCCAGTTACATAATATTGCCTGTTTTCATATCGGTATCCGATTGAAACGGCAAGATATTTTTCAGAAATGGAAAATAGCGGCGATGATGAATGAAAATTTAAAGCCAAACAGGGAAGGGGTTACGTGAGAAAGAAAATATTTTTTATTGCAAAAAGCGTGAAGTTTTGGATTTTATTTGATAATTGGTTGTATTGAACAACGGAATATCTTCCGGTTGGATTTTATGCGAGTTCATCAATACTAAGCCCCGTCTACATCATCGTGGATATTCTCTACGCGTTGATAAATCCCAAGATACGTTATGCATAAACGGCGAATAAAATCCAGGATACGCTACAGCTATTTGCACGATCCGTCCGCCATTGCCGGAAGCCTTATCCTCCTCGCCATTCTCTCCGTCACGCTGCTGGCACCGTGGATCACCGTACCAGGACCCCTACGACCTGGAAAAGGTCGGTCTTGATTATTTCCTGGAACCACCGGTCTGGCAGGGGGGGCACAAGTAACCAGTTTCGGGCACAATGTTTTTATTGTAACGTGGGGCAAGGGATAGAGCAAAAAGCGCCATGAGTCTATTTCGAAAAAGCAATGCAGCCGGCTCATATGTATAACAAAAGCGCCTATTTATAGACGGACATTAATTAGAATTTTTGGATAGGAGATAAAATGCCTTGACTGGAAAAATAGGCTTTGTTAGTTTAAGTGCCCGATACGGTCTATTATATTTAACTTAATGTTTTTTATCATAATTTCGTGATGATATAAAAAATACGCGAAATTGGGCCTCATTCATGTGCCGGTTTACACTTTTTCAAAAAAGGCGTATATTTTTTGATGCTGTTTTTTTTACTTATCACGATAGATCCATTACCAAAGGTATAATACAGACCTCGTGACGATCATAAAGGCTTATACAACCTTTTAGCACTAATATCAGCAGACACAGAATTTTGTGGAGATAAATTGGACACTCGTTACTCGATTTTTATATATAATTATCTGAAATTATTAATAACAGCACAAGGGAATTAGAAAAAGCCATTTAATTGCATCAGTAAGTGTCCTCAAAAAACATAGAAAATTAATCGAAAATTACGAGGTCTGTAATATGAATTTTTTTGATATCGCAGTTATTATTATAACGGGCTATTGTCTGGTCAGAGGCGTTTTCAGGGGTCTGATCAAGGAAATCTCTTCTATCATCGGCGTACTGGGGGGATTTTATGCCGCCTATACCTATTACAGCGATCTGGGAAAACTGCTGGCCCGGTGGATATCCGATACCACTTATCTCAATATATTGAGTTTTTTAATTATTTTTACAGGCATCTTTTTAGTTATCAGTATTATAGGCGTTATTATCAAATATATTTTAAACATCTCTTTTCTGGGATGGTTTGATCGCATCTGCGGTGCTTTGTTTGGCCTCATAAGAGGTGGGTTGATTGTTTGTGTCATTTTCATACTGCTCACCGCTTTTTTGCCCAAGGGGGCCCCTATTATCAGGGATTCTCTGTTGTCGCCATATGTGGCACAGGTATCTGAGAAAATGGTCAAAGTTGTTTCTCACAATATGAGACGTGATTTTTTCACTAAAATAGAGGAATTAAAAAAAATTTGGAAAAATCAAAAATAAAAAATTATTTTTCATCAGGCAAAAGACCTGCAGGCATCTATGACCTACTTGAAATCGTTGAGACATTAAGGGGCAAGGGCGGGTGTCCCTGGGACAAAAAGCAGACACCTGAGACCTTGTCGGTGTACCTGATCGAAGAGATGTACGAACTGGTCGATGCCGTTGCGTCCGGAAACCCGGACGCTGTCTGTGAAGAGCTTGGAGATGTCCTTTTCCAGATTGTGTTTATGGCCAGGTTGTTTGAAGAGGCCGGGAATTTCAGTATTCAGGATATCGTGACCGCCAATATTGAAAAAATGATCCGACGGCATCCCCATGTGTATGGAAACGAAAAGCTTGAAACCAGTGAACAGGTCAGGCAGAGATGGCATCAGATCAAAGCAATAGAAAAAAAGCCTGACGGCAAATCGTCTTTGCTTGATTCCGTACCGAATAAACTTCCGGCGATGATGAAAGCCTACAGAATTTCTGAAAGGGCCGCCCGCACCGGCTTTGACTGGAATGATATCCAGGGTGTGATGGACAAGGTTGAGGAGGAGTGGGCTGAATTCAAAGAGGCTCTGCAGATTCATGCAAAAACAGCTTCTCCGGCCAAAGATGATCGTCGGGATATGGCAATGGAATTTGGTGATTTGCTGTTTACGTTAACCAATATGGCCCGTTTTGCGCATATTCACCCGGAAACCGCTTTGAACGATGCCGTCCATAAGTTCAAAAAAAGATTTAATTATATGGAAACGGTTTTACAAAAAAAAGACAGCAACATGGATGCCGCTTCCCGAAAGGAGATGGATCTTCTCTGGGATGAAGCCAAACGGAAGATAGCGGATTGATGGCATTTAAATTTTATTCATTGCTATTCATCTTTTTCCGCGTCAAGGTCCTTTAGAAAAAAATCCGAGTCTTCAACCGATAACGAATGAGATGATTTTTCATTATTTTCATCAATCACATTGAAAATAAACGGTTTTTCCCGGTCATGCTTTAACCCGGCCGGTTTTTCCGATGCCATCTGTACCTGCAGATCTGTTTTCCCCTCTGCATTGAGCCTTGTGCAAAACTGGTTTATTTTGTCAAAAATATCACACCCGACCATTTTATTAATGGTCTGACGCTTGCCCCGTGCCGCATTTTTAATGTTTTGGCCATGGGAACTTGCAACCCCGGATTCCTGTTTTTCCCCCGCCCTTTCGCAGAGATGTTTCCGGTAGGTGTTTAAAACATTTCGAATTTGATAGGAAGGAATATACATCAGATGAAGTTGAGTATCTGCCAAGTGTTCAAAATTTATCGTCGCCGATCGTCAATGCTTAGTTAGTGTCCACCCGGAAATGTGGGTTTTTGTTCATAACGATAAGATTGGCAAAAAGACCATTTCCAGGCGAACAATAGGTATTGACCGGGCACGAATTGTTATCACGTGTTTTTTAAAAACAGCGTATTTTCATCGCGTAACTGTTAGTGCCGGTCGATGTACTAATCCTCAAAATCACCCGCTTCCCCCTTGTCGCTGTTTATGGTACCGGCCCGGGCGATATATTTTTCAGGTGTCCAATCATCCGGATTTTCGATTCGCCCTGTTTTGGCCCCGGCGTCATGGGAATCGGTGGTAAGGATCGCCTCAATGGCCAGCGGTGCGGTATCCTCGGCGTTGAAGACATTTGTGAGCATGTTATAGACAAATTCTTCGACTCTTTTAGCCATTCTGTCCCTTATTTCTTTAGGTTGTCCAAGCAGCCTGTTTTCAAAGGGCAAATTCAATTTTTTAAAATTTCCGCCCTTCAGTCCCTTTGCATCGGCTTCGACAAGCATCTGTGCCCATATGGCTTCGGTCATTCCCTCGCCTTTAACCTTGATGAACCCGCCATTGTCATCAAGTATGGCATTGCCGTAATCATTCACCTGAAGTCCCCAGGAGATCATCTGCAGAGCCGTGGCAACGTTGGCCTTGGTGGTTCTGGTTTTGGCGGCAATGGCTCTCAGACGGTCTGAGTTGTTGCCGGATGTACCATGCTGTGCTCCGGAAATATTGTACTTTGCCAGGGCTTCATGAATATCGGCGGTCAAATTGATCTGAATGCCATGATCACTGGCTTCGATGCCGTGGGTGGTGCCATTGTTCAAGGCGATCCAGTCCGGAAAAATGTCATGGGCATTCAGGCCCTGAATCAGAAACAGGGCTTCATCAACGGTGGACAGGCCGCTTTTGCCTTTTATTTCGCCAACTTCGGTTTCAAGGCCCGCCCATTTGGGTACAAAAGGATTAAGCGCAATATTTGCCGCAAGATTTTTTTCATCGGGTAGATGAGATGCATCAATGGCAATGGAGGTCAGCCCGGCGTCGAAGATGGTCGGAATTTCAATCTTGGCGCCGTCTATATCCTCCTCTTTTTTGATGCCGTAGTGGTCCGCATGGATCGCAACAGGAATCGTAATGCCCATCTCGTTGCAGAGCGCGTTTACCTGCCGGGCAATATTCCAGTAACTAACGGCACAATAGGCGCCTGCCCCCCCTTCCGAACGGGCAATTTCGATCATGATACAGGCGTTTGCCCTCTGAGCGGCATTAAGCGCACCCCGGATAACAAAGAGGTTCCGGCCATTGGCTGCCATGGCAATGGCCTGGCCCTTGGCCTGCATGGCGCGGTCGATAAATTTACCACTGACTAAAAGTGCTTTTGAGTTCGGAAAAAGCTTTACCACATTGG
>CAZFXX010000024.1:0-19161 GCA_964522985.1 uncultured Desulfobacteraceae bacterium | reverse complement strand
TTAGGAATGCGGCCATCAGGGCCGAACCCTCCCAGGGTTCCCATTTTTTTCAGAATATTACGTCACTGGGAATCCATTACATCACCGTCACGGAAGACTCAGATGATTTTTTTGACTGGGAATGGTTACAGGGCCTGCATCTGAACCAGGAAACAAGATTTCTCAGGCATGTACGGCTTGAAAATCCATTGCTTTTAAAAATAGATGGACAAAAATCAGACTGCGTTATAATTGAGACTTGATAAAGGATTTTAAACGTGTTTTATGCATGTTAAAATAAAGAAAATATTTTACGACAGTTCCCATATTGCCATTCTGTGTCCGACAAACATTGAAAGGTGCAATCCAAAACGCTAAAGGAGGTTTTTATGATAGACATTCTGCAATTAATCAAAGAAAGAGATCCTGGTGAAAAAGAATTTTTACAGGCCGTTGAGGAAGTTGTCGAAACGGTAAAGCCTGTGCTTGACCGCAATCCCGAATATCGCAAACTGGCTGTGCTTCAAAGAATCACGGAACCTGAGCGGGTGATTCTGTTTCGGGTACCCTGGCAGGATGACCAGGGACAGGTGCATATAAACCGTGGTTTCAGGATCCAGATGAACAGTGCCATAGGGCCCTACAAGGGCGGTCTGCGTTTTCACCCCTCGGTGAACCTCAGCATTTTGAAATTTTTGGCATTTGAGCAGGTCTTTAAAAACGCCCTGACAACCCTGCCCATGGGCGGTGGAAAAGGCGGCTCCGATTTTGACCCCAAGGGTAAATCAGACAATGAGGTGATGAGATTCTGCCAAAGTTTTATGATTGAGCTCTATCGCCATATTGGTCCGGACACGGATGTACCGGCTGGTGACATTGGCGTTGGCGCCCGTGAAATCGGATATCTTTTCGGCATTTACAAACGTCTGAGCAACAAATTCGGAGGCATCCTGACCGGCAAAGGCCTGGGCTGGGGCGGCAGCCTGATCAGACCGGAAGCCACCGGTTACGGCAATGTTTATTTTGCCGCTGAAATGCTGGCGACCACCAATGAATCCCTGGAAGGCAAAACCTGTCTGGTGTCCGGTTCGGGCAACGTGGCCCAGTTTACCATAGAAAAAATTACCCAATTGGGGGGCAAGGTGGTCACGGTTTCCGACAGCTCGGGTTATATCTTTGATGAAGAAGGAATTGACCAGGATAAACTGGATTTTATCAAACGGATTAAAAACATTAAACGCGGCCGCATAAAAGAGTATATCGACAAGTATTCCCAGGCAGTCTACACCGAAGTCGACACATCCCTGGACTACAATCCCCTGTGGAACCACCGGGCCGACTGCGCCTTTCCGAGCGCTACTCAGAACGAAATCAACGAAAAAGATGGCTACAATCTGATCAATAACGGCATCAAAGTGGTCAGCGAAGGCGCCAACATGCCTTCGGTATCGAAAGTGGTTAACCTTTTTATTGATAAAAAAATCCTCTATGCACCAGGCAAGGCATCCAATGCCGGCGGCGTGTCCGTGTCCGGGCTGGAAATGTCCCAGAACAGCATGCGGCTGGGCTGGTCCAGAGAGGAGGTGGACAATCGGCTGAAAAATATCATGAAAAGCATCCATCAGACCTGCCTGAATGCTGCGGCCGAATATGGAATGCCCGGCAACTACGTGGCCGGAGCCAATATCGCCGGTTTCCTCAAAGTCGTTAACGCCATGCTGGATCAGGGCCTGGTGTAAGCAGATAACCACCAATGCATAGCTCAATTCTTCAACGCACACGGAAAACACTGATAGTCGCCATCCAGAAATGAGGATTTTGTTCAAGATCAAGGCATGCACAAAAATAGCCAAAGGCATATGATGATATTCCGAGGATTATTTTTGTGCATAGCGATGAGATTGGGCAAAAAAATTATTTTTGGACGGACGATAGTTAAAAGGCCGTTGGGTTGTTGTATCCCGGCGGCCTTTTTTACGCCCCCTTGGTCCTTATACCCAATATCCCGCACCCAATACCGCCAACGATGCAAAAAAAATACAAAATACGGCTTCGGGGACATATCTCATATTGACATTCACAGATTTTGTTCTTATTGTTGTAAAACAAACAGGAGTTAACTCAAAACAAAGTAATAATTTCAGGCAGAAGAGGATTCTGACACCCATTTATGAATATCGTTGTCATGACTGCGAAAAAATTTTTGGATTTTTAACCGGCATGGGAGATAATACTGCGGCTACCTGCCGATCCTGACGCAGCCGGGCAATGGGGAAAATAATGTCCACAACCTCGGTTGTATCAGGTGCCGGACTGGCAGTACCGGGGCATACCCGGCTGGGGCAGCGCAAAAAAATGCGGTAAACCGCCCTGTTCTGGAAAAGGCACCTGACAGTATGGATAAGTACAATCGTACCGGGATCAATATCCTGAACCGCAAAATAATTGTACCATCAACAATAAAGGAGTTAAAAAAATGAAAGTAGCCATCAGTTCCAACGGCACGGATTTGGAGTCAAAGATTGATACCCGTTTCGGGCGATGTGCCTTTTTTATTCTAGTAGAAACCGATACCATGGATTTTGAATTTATAGATAACAGTGCCATGGCCCTAGGCGGTGGCGCCGGTATCCAGGCAGCCCAGCTAATTGCTTCGAAAGGTGTAAAAGCCGCTATTACCGGTAATTGCGGACCAAACGCAGCCCAGACCCTGACCGCTGCGGGAGTTGAAATTATTACAGACCAGTCGGGAACCGTCAGGGACGTTTTGGAAAAATTTAAAAATAATCAGCTTTCATCCAGCAGCAGCGCCAATGTAGCCGACCATCACGGTATGAACGACCCGGTAACAACCCAGCGTGCGTCGCAGACGCCGGCCGTCGGATCAGGCATGGGTATGGGCGGTGGTCGCGGCATGGGTGGCGGCCGGGGCATGGGTGGTGGTCGCGGCATGGGTGGTGGTCGCGGCATGGGTTTTTCTCAGGGGACTTTGTCCACACCGGCTCCTGAAAAAAATTTGACCAAAACGCAAGAACTTGAAGCCCTGAAAGAGCAAATGCGTCAGATTTCCGACCGTATCGAGCGGCTTGAAAAATAATCGCACATTTGAAAAATTATCAACTGCCGAATGGAG
Organism: uncultured Desulfobacteraceae bacterium; assembly: GCA_964522985.1. Taxonomy (GTDB): domain Bacteria; phylum Desulfobacterota; class Desulfobacteria; order Desulfobacterales; family 4572-123; genus 4572-123. Next base: position 16,049 of record CAZFXX010000024.1, on the reverse strand, counting down.
CATAGATATGATAATCAGTATTGCCAGTGGGAAAGGGGGAACCGGCAAGACCACCATCGCAACGAATCTGGCTGTTTCTCTCGGAAACGGAGCACAGATTCTAGATTGCGATGTGGAAGAGCCCAATGCCCATCTTTTCCTGAATCCACTGCTGGATAAAACCGAAGCCATCACCATCCCGGTACCGGAAATAGATAAAGACAAATGTAATCTATGCGGGAAGTGTGCAGACATCTGTCAGTTCAAGGCCATTGTGGTTATTGCAAAAACCGTTCTGACGTTTCATGAACTTTGTCACAGCTGTGGCGGCTGCATGGCAGTCTGCCCGGAGAATGCCATCACGGAAGTCGGTCGTGAACTGGGGACCCTTCAAATCGGCCATCGCGACAATCTTAAATTCGCCGACGGAAAGCTCAAGGTGGGTGAGGCCATGGCCCCGCCTCTGATCAAAAAAGTTCGCACCTGCGCAGATCCGAAAAGAATTACCATTATCGATGCCCCCCCGGGAACCTCATGCCCGGTAATCACCGCCATGGCTGATACCGATTTTGTGCTGCTGGTGACCGAACCCACACCATTTGGGCTGCATGACCTGAAACTGGCCGTGGGGGCCGTTAAAATGCTGGGTATTCCGGCCGGGCTGGTCATCAACCGCTCGGACATGGGCGATGACAAGGTCTACGAATATGCAGAATCGGTGGACCTCCCCATCCTCATGGAAATCCCCTTTGACCGAAAAATCGCCGAGGCCTATTCCCGGGGAGAACTTCTGGTGGATGTTATGCCGGAATTCAAGGAAAGTTTTATAAAACTTTACAAGCGCATTGCTCAAATCGCCAATGCCTGATCTGGAGCTTTTTAATGGACGAATTAATCGTTATCAGCGGTAAGGGAGGAACCGGCAAAACCAGTTTACTGGCGGCTTTTGCCTCGTTTGCCAAAAACAAAGTTTTGTGTGATGCCGATGTGGACGCCGCAGACCTGCATCTGATTATGTCCCCTGCCGTCCGGGAGCAGCATGATTTTCAAAGCGGGCGCAGTGCCGTCATCAATACGGACAAATGCACCGAATGTGGATTATGCCGTGATCTATGCCGCTTTGAATCCATCAGCGAAACCTATGAAGTGGACCCCATTGCCTGTGAGGGCTGCGGGGTTTGTGTCTACTTCTGTCCTGAAAAGGCTATTGATTTTCCCATAAATACTTGCGGCCAATGGTTTAAGTCGGATACACGATTTGGCCCCATGGTCCATGCCCGGCTTGGAATCGCCGAGGAAAATTCCGGTAAGCTGGTGTCACTGGTGCGCAAGGAAGCACGCGATCTTGCAACACAAAAGGGGCTGGACCTTTTGATCACCGACGGCCCTCCGGGGGTCGGGTGCCCGGTCATCGCATCCATTGGCGGGGCCAGTGCCGTGCTAATCGTAACCGAGCCTACTGTGTCGGGCAAACATGACATGCAGCGTGTGGTGCAACTGGCGAATTTCTTCAAAGTCCCGGCCATGGTTTGTGTAAATAAATTTGATCTAAATTTGGATGTAACCCGGGACATTGAAAATTTTTCAAAGCTAAACGGGTTGAAAGTTGTGGGGCGAATTCCTTTTGATCCGGTATTTACCAAGGCCATGGTAAATGGGCACACCGTCATTGAATATGACGACAGTTCGCAACTGGCAAAAAAAATAAAAGAAATCTGGAAACGTGTTCTGCTAAATCTTAAATCGGCATCCTGAATCAGACAAAAGCAGATATCTTTTAAAAAAATGTAAACCGTTAAAAAAAGGATGCCGAAATCCAGTTTTGACCTTTCATCCGGGCGTATCTTGGGAAACCCGCAGACCATCAGCGTGTATCATATACGCCCCTCGGTCACCGGCCAATAAGCCGATTGCATGATTTGCAATATTCAGGGTCATCCCTCAAACGGGCGGCAAATTTTATATATTTCCAGGCAATTGCCCGGACGGCCATTTGCAGGGCATAATGGCGGACCGGTTTTTCCAGCAGATAATTGATGTCCGACGCAAGACACATATCCACAATATCATCGCTGGCGTTTCTGGTAATAATAATCGTATCTTCGTATATTGACCGGTATTTTTCACAGATTGAATCCAAAAATAAAAATCCGCTCTTGCCGTCAAGAAATACATCCACGATAAAGACGGCAATGCTGCTTTTCCGGTTCAGGCAATAAATGGATGCGGCTTCAACATCCGTAAACGGTATGATATCCCCCCAGACAAAAAACTGGACGATGTCCTCGGAAAGCATACGGCAAACAGCCGGCTCATCATCAACAATGATAATATCCAGTCCCTCAGACATATGATCCTCCTTGCCATTTGAATTGTGTCGTTCGGGTTCAATGCAAAAACGTTGCATCAATTAGGTGGCGTCATTTAGCGATTCAATATTCTGATTTAATGTCGAATATCGAGCTATGAAATTTTCTTTTGATTTTGTTTGGCAGCACCTGTATGCGTGGCGAAAATCGTGATCAATTGATTGTTTTAAGCGGATCAGATACCCGCGGTCACCATGACCGGAGCAAGAATTCTGACAAGAACATTTGGTGCAAGTTGTGCCAGAACGCCTCTTTTCCCGGCGTTGATATATATCGTATCAAGTGTCATGATTGAAGATTCAAGATAAATCGTAAGCACTTTTCGGGTTCCAAAGGGTGAAATCCCCCCCACTTTATATCCGGTAATTTTTTGAGCAATTTCCGGTTCACAGGGGGTCACCGTCTTGATTTTCAGGGACCGTGCCATGGATTTTACTGAAACCTGTCTGTCTCCGTGCATCAGAACCAGAAAATACTGCCCCGGATCGCCTTCCATTACAAGCGTTTTTATCACCTGCCGCTCATCGATGCCAAGGGATCGGGCAGCCACAGCGGTTCCCCCGTGGGCCTCGTATGCATAGGAATGCAGTGAATAATCAATATGCCGGGCGTTTAAAACCCGAACCGCCGGTGTTGTAATGATTTTTTTCTTTGGCATGGGGAAAATCTAAATCAGGCAAAAAAATACAGACCTTGTAAAAAAATTAAACCGATAAATGTAAGGCGGCCGACAAATACATTTATTTTAGTGTATATAAAAAAATACAGCAACAAAAAATATACCTCATGGAGAAAAGGTTCTTTATAAAACTAGGGCGGGTATTATTTTGTTCCTGATAAACCGGAATTGGTTGCAGGGTTTTTGTTGACATAAAGCAGAAGGGCAGTATATGCCATTAATAGACCTTTGCAAAAGCTACAATCCGCCGGATTAGGGGCTCGCACAAAAACAGGTTCACCGTTTAAGCGCCGATGCATCGGGACTGGCTGCGTTGCGAAAGCTTAAAAATATGCTTGATATTCCAGCGCTTTCGCGTCTTACCAACCGGGCGCCTTAACACTAAAATTTGCAAGCTTATTTTTGCGTGAACCCTGAGGAGCTATTATGAACCGTTTTTTTTTCTCCTTCGGGGCAGTCATCTTCGTGCTGACGCTCATCATTGGGCCGGGTGCATTACCGGCCCGGGCTCGACATATTCGGCAGCCCGTATATGCCGGCAGCTTTTATCCGGCCGATGCCGGCCGGTTAAAAGCGCTCATCGTAAAGCAGACTGCCGGAGCCCGAAGAACGACGGTTCAGATGCCATCTCAAAAAAGTCTCAAAGCCCTTATCCTGCCACATGCCGGCTATATCTATTCCGGTCCTGTAACGGCCCACGCAGCCCTTGTCCTGCAGCCCGGCCGGTTTGACAAGGTCATTATTCTGGCGCCTGATCATCGCATTGGGTTTAAAAACGGTGCCGTCAGTGATGCGGATGCCTATGCCACACCCCTTGGCCTTGTTAAACTGCACCCCGACGCTGAGCTGCTTCGGCGCAAATCAAATCTTTTCCGTTCAGTATCCGCATCGGATGCCACCGAACATTCCATAGAAGTTATCCTGCCCTGGCTTCAGGTATATCTTGGCCGGTTTAAACTCGTTCCCATAGTTTTGGGATCCGGTAATATCAAGGTGCTTGCCGGTGCTATAGAGCCGCTGCTGAATAACGATACCCTTCTGGTGGCCAGCTCCGATCTGTCCCACTATCTTCCCTACCCGGATGCAGTGATTAAGGATCGGGAAACCATTGATATTATCATAAACCTTGAATCCGGCCGTCTGGCCGGAAGCAACAATCGTGCCTGCGGAAAAGTGCCGCTCATGATTCTTATGGATTTGGCCCGCCGCCACGGCTGGCAACCGTTTCTTTTGCATTATGCCAACAGCGGCGATACGGCCGGAAGCCGGGACAGGGTTGTCGGCTATACCGCCATCGCTTTTTATGGAGAAACCACCATGACAGACAGCAACGTTTCCATTAAGCAATTCAGCACGCAGCAGGGCCAGACCCTGGTCCGCCTGGCCCGCCGAACCTTGAATAAAAAACTGGGTAGGCCTATGGACAACGCTCAAGCCACAGTTCTTGACACGGCCCTGGCTGATTCGGATTTTGAAACCAGATGCGGCACCTTTGTTACATTGACCATCAAAGGCCGACTGCGAGGATGCATCGGCAGCTTGGAACCCGATGAAGCCATTTGGGAAGGGGTAAAGGAAAACACACTGAATGCAGCGTTTCATGATCCCCGGTTCCCGCCCGTTACAAGCCGGGAACTGGATGACATCGATATAGAAGTCAGCATCCTGACCCGGCCCCGGGTCCTTGAATACACCGATGGAAAGGATCTTGCGGCAAAACTGAGATGCGGAACAGATGGGGTCATCATCCGCAAGGGATATGCCCGAGCCACTTTTTTACCCCAAGTATGGGACCAACTGCCCCGGCCCGAGGATTTTCTGGGCCATTTATGCCGTAAAGCCGGGCTGGATGCCGATGCCTGGCAGGCCACCGACCTGGAGGTAATGACCTACCAGGTCCAATATTTCCATGAACAAAAATAAAAATGCCGTAATTCGGGTAATTTTAGCGGCCGGCATCTCTTCAGTGGTACTCCAACTCTTGATCATCCGGGAGTTTCTGGCCCAGTTCCAGGGCAATGAGTTCGTCATTGCCCTGATTTTTTTCAACTGGCTGAGCTTAAACGGCATGGGGACACTGCTGGCCCGCGGCCTGCTGGGCCGTCACCGCCAAATCACCTTTTCTGCAATAGGGTGGATAGCACTTGGGTTGACATTCCTGCCGCCGGTACAGATCCTGGCAATCCGTTTGCTCAGGGATGTGATATTTATTCCCGGTTCTTCCGTTGGATTTTACCCTATATGGGCCTATACCTTCTTTTTGATGCTGCCTTATTGTCTGCTGCTGGGTTTTTCGTTGCCCTGTTGCCTTGCGGCCTTAAGAAACCTGCAGCCCGGGTTTCCCGGGGCTGTGATATATATCAGCGACAACATCGGCGACATTACCGGCGGCGTTGTTTTTTCATTTGTCCTGGTCTATCTCGTATCCCCTTTGCAGGCAGTCTTTCTGTCCAGCCTGCCCCTGCTCGCGGCATCCTTTTTCGTGTTTCCAGCCAAGCGGCAATGGCGCCCGTCCGTGCTGATTATCAGCAGCCTGACAGGCTGTTGCCTCCTGGCAGGCATTTTCTTTGAACCCCTTTCCCTGAATCCGGGAACGGGACGTCTGGTTCATTACCGGGAAACACCCTATGGTCGGGTGGCAGTGCATCAAAACCTGGATCAATTCACCCTTTTTTCAAACGGAATGCCCCTTTTTAGCACCCAGAGCCCGGCCATGGCCGAGCAAAATATTCATTACCCCCTGTCCCAACTGGATACACCGAGCCATGTCCTGCTGATTTCCGCCCGTAGTGGCATGCTGACCGAGGTCGAAAAATACCATCTTCAATCCATCGATTACATAGAGTTGGACCCGGAGGTATCCAAAGTCGGATTCAAATACGGGTTCATTACAAAAATACCCGGGCTGCAAATCATTCATGAAGATGCAAGAGCCTATCTGAAAAAAACACAAAAACGTTATGATGCCGTTATCGTCAATCTTCCGGAGCCGGAAACCTTTCAGATCAACCGTTTTTTCACCACGCGCTTTTTTAGACTGGCAAAATCCCGCCTGACCGATGAGGGGGTACTGGGGTTTGCCATGACAGGATTTGAAAATTACCTGGCCGAACCCCAGCGCCGGAAACTTTCCTCAGTATATAATTCATTGGCGCCTTTTTTTAACCATGTCCTGCTGATGCCCGGACAACAGATCAATTTTTTATGCCGCAATGCGCCCTTAAGCAGCGACATCCCGGCCCTGCTTGCCCAAAAACAGATCAATACCCGATATATTACCAGCTATTTTTACGGCGATATTACGGCCCAAAGAATCACTACCCTGCATGAGTTGATGAATCCGTCGACACCCATCAACCAAGACCTTTCACCAAGTCTGATGCGACTGATCTTTGCCCAGTGGTTTGCCAAATTTTCTACATCTCCGGTTATATTCATCATCATCCTGGCGCTGTTGTGCAGTATCTACCTGTTATGTCTCCGTGCCGAAGAATTTGTACTATTTTCAAGTGGATGGATTGCCATGGGCAGCGAAATCCTGGTTATTTTCGCCTTTCAGATTTTCTTCGGGTATATCTATCTTCATATCGGACTTATCGTCACCGTTTTTCTAGGCGGTCTGTTGCCCGGTGCATGGCTCGGCACCCGGCCCGGCAAAAAACGACAGCGGTTATTATACCTGACCGACGCTTTTCTGATCGCCCTACTGGGCATGTTTATCCTGGCCCTCTGGCAAGCCGGAGACCGACTGCCGATCTTTTTTTATCTGGTCTTTGGATTTTTAATTTCCATGGCCTGCGGTTTCCAGTTTCCACTGGCCCTTTTTTTAGGGGGGGATGACACTTCCGCTTTAACCCGCACATTTTCCGCCGACCTGGCCGGGGCGGCTTTCGGCACACTGTTTACAAGCGTTGTACTCATCCCATACTGCGGTATTCTCGAGGCCGCAGGGGTATTGATACTTATAAAAACAGCCAGCCTGATCATAATGAAAATATCAGATAAACCCATGTAAAAAATGGAATACTGAAAATCCGGTCTTATTTTGTAACCATGATCTAATTTTTTGCTCTATCCACTTATGATGGTTTCGTAAAATGTCCGATTTAGACGGATATTTTGTTTGCTGATGCATCCGTAACAGTTTTATGGCGGCTTTGATTGACAAACTTAAAAAGGGTTATTAAATTATTTAAAATTCATTTTACCAGGCCTGTCCGATAGGATCGGCCAACTTATTTATTAGAAGGAGGATAGCATGCTTGAAGTCAGCGCTGCTGCAACTGCTCAACTTGCAGAATATTTTAAGGATCGCGAGGTTGCGCCGGTACGAATATTTTTAAATGACGGTGGATGAGGTGGGCCTTCGCTTGCCATGGCTCTGGATGAGCCTAAAGATACTGATAATAACTATAACATTGATGGTTTTAAATATATTGTCGATAAAAATTTTATGGAACAGGTAGACTCCATAAATGTTGACTTTAACAATTACGGCTTTAAAATCACCTGCGGCGCTGATCTCGACGCCGGATGCTCCGGCTGCGGTTCCGCAGGTTCCTGTTAGTAAGTTCTATTTACCCGTCTGGCGTTATGTCCGGGCAGCACTATACCGATGCTGTCCGGACATTCAACCTGTCATTTCACCGGCCCTATCCCCCCACAAAGAGTTTTAAACAGTGGCTTTAGATACCCGGATCAGGTACCCTTGAACAACACAAAAAAATCAGCCGTATCCGCAGGGCAATTGCATCAAAATTTTAAATATTAAGAAGGGTTAGGAGATAATTATTGTCTCACCCGGCCCGCAGTCGTTTTGCGTTTACCCCGGTTTTCATAATCGTCTTTTCCTGGTTTAGCAAATTTAGAGCTATCTGACGCACTATCGCAAAATTTTTAGATGAATTCCCCTTACGTTTCCGGCATTCATCTTCACGAAATCCAACATCAAGTTTCCAGTGCAAGCTGTTTTCTACTCCCCAATGACCACGGACAGCCTTTCCTATCTCTTCTGCAGAGCCTTCCAGGCTTGAGATGTAGTACCGGGTTTCGTTACCTACTGGATATTTGATATAAGACATCGGTTTTTTGCAAAATATGTGAAATTTTTTAAAAAAATTACCAAACAGACTCTTTTTTTTATTTTTACTCGGTTTTTGCGTAACCTTTAAAACGGCTGCATGAGCGACCACATAGCCCCGTTAAGAAGCGATAAATAAAAACATAGCCCCGACGTGTTTAACTAAAAAAAGACAGTCTATATATGTAATAATATCAATAAGTTATGGATGAACCCATTTTGACAACCCTCGCGGATTTTGATATCCGTTGTGCATGGACTTAAAAGCAGATGCCTCACAAAAAATCGCTGACAGATTAACCTGGCACACCGCCAATAGAGACCAGGCGGGTATAGCCCAAAATCTCGCTGACGGTAGAGATATCCCCGAAGTCTATGGCCTTGGCGAAGCAGGGCTCTTTGATGAGTTTTTTTGCTTTCTCGATCAATTCGGTTTTAAAGATCTATTTATGGGCCTTGATCCTGGTTTTAAAAAAAGAAAAAGCGCCGGAACTTCGCTGCAGGAAAGGCCGTATTCGCAAAGTCTATGAAATCGTTTTTGGTTTCAAAATATGGGTGGTCTGGGACCCGAACAGCCGCCTTCCGATAGCCATGCGTTTTGCCACTATTGAGGTCAATGATATAAAATTTACCCAAGAGGTCATCCAGCAAGCCATCACCAACTTGGGCGACCATGCAAAAATCACCTCTATTGCCATTGACCGAGGTTTTATGGCCCGCTTGGCAGCGGCAGTCATGAAAACCGAAAGGATTTTATACCCAATCCCATTAATGCCGTTGTTGTTCTGCATGACCCTTTTAAGGAAAACAATCCTCATTCAAAGACGATGGTTGTTCTGACCAACGGCCCTGTAAATAAACCATTAAGAGTGTATGACGGTTATGATGCCCGCAGCGAAATCGAGAACGCTCTCTTTCGAGAATCCAAGCAGGCATGGTTTATCCAAAGGCCTTCACAAAATACCAAATCCGGATTCCGTGTGCATACGTATCTCACAATTTTAACGATGGCATTGACCACTGCGTATCAGGACTGGATGGATTAGCAAGATAAGTTGGAAAAAGATGGCACCTATACCGGAATCCGTAAATTTCGGGAAAAGGTCAAAGAAGAAAATGGTAACAAACTTATCATTTTTGATCAGGACCGTTACGCCATCTTTGATGCTTACGAAGTCTTTATCCTTTGTGGCCGCAATGTCCTTATGCCGACCGGTGTCCCCGAAAAAATTACCAAAGAAGATATATTGCGAAAATATGATGTACAGATGGAATAACCTATTAGCCTGTTAACGGCCTCTACGCGCCGATTACGCCGTGTTGCAAAAGCTCGCTTGGCCTTATATCAAATATCCAGCTGTGACCTTTATCGCTTGACATCTTAGTGTAAAGGTTTATACATATAATATATTGCAAATTGCAATAAAATCAACACAACATCCATCTGTCGGGAGCCTGGACAAACCAGGCTGAGAGGAACCCTTGCATACGTGCTGTGGGACTTACCGTTGAACCTGATCCGGATAATGCCGGTGGAGGAAAATGCAGATTTTTTTTTCAGCCATCCGCATTTCTCGGATGGCTTTTTTATTTGGGTGGATGTTTAAAGGAGAGAAAAATGAAAAAAACTATATTTTTGATGATTGCCTGTGTGGTTTTTGGGGGATTTTTCAACCCATTGGTAATGGCCGCCGATGCCGTCAATGAGATTACGGTCATGACCCATGACAGTTTCAGTATCAGCAAGGAGGTGGTGACTTCATTTGAAACACTGCATAATACCAAAATCAGGTTTCTTAAGGCGGGAGACGCCGGCGCCGCCTTGAACCAGGCGATTTTATCAAAAAACAACCCGTTGGCCGATCTGTTTTTCGGTGTGGACAACACTTTCATGAGCAGGGCTCTGAAGGCGGATATCTTCAAGCCTTATGCGTCACCACTGCTGAACCAAATTAGGGATGATCTTAAACTGGACCCCCAAAACCGGCTGCTGCCCGTGGATTTTGGGGACGTCTGCCTTAATTATGATAAAAAATGGTTTGTACAAAAAAAACTCCGGCCGCCGGCAAGCCTGGCAGATCTGGTCAAGTCGGATTACAAAAGCCTTACGATCGTTGAAAATCCGGCCACATCATCCCCGGGGCTGGCATTTTTGCTGACCACGGTGGGCTATTTCGGAGAAAACGGATATCTTGATTTCTGGAAAAAAATGAGGGCCAATGACGTGATGGTTACCAACGGCTGGAAGGAAGCTTACTGGGGCAGTTTCAGTGCCGCGTCAAAAGGCAATCGGCCCATTGTGGTCAGCTACGCCAGCAGTCCTTCGGCGGAAGTTTACTATGCCAAAACACCCCCGGACCAGGCCCCCACGGCTGCCGTAATCGGAGACCAGACCAGCTTCAGGCAGATTGAATTCGTGGGTATTTTAAAAGGAACATCCAAGATAGAACTGGCCCAAAAGCTGGTTGATTTTATGCTCGACCGAAAATTTCAGGAAGATATTCCCTTGCAGATGTTTGTTTTTCCGGCCGGCAAATCCACTCGATTACCGGAGGTCTTTATCAAACACGCAAGGATTGCCGCTAATCCTGTTACGATACCATATGATGAGATTGCCGCTAAACGGGAAAAGTGGATTGAATCCTGGACTGAAACCGTTTTAAGATGAAAAAAAATAATAAATATCGTCCCCGCATATTGCTGATCACAATACCCCTGCTGTTCCTGGCAATTTTTTATTTTTATCCATTGATCAAAATTTTCAGCCTCAGCTTTATGCCGGAAGGAGAATGGCGTCCTGGCAAACTCCATAAGCTCGTTTCAAGCGGATTTTATATCCAAACTTTCTGGTTTACGTTCTGGCAGGCGTCGCTGTCCACCATTCTCACGCTGTTGCTGGCCCTGCCCGGGGCCTATGTGTTTGCCCGGTACCGGTTTTTTGGCAAAAATCTGATTCAGTCATTTACAACGATTCCTTTTGTACTGCCTACTGTGGTGGTAGCCACTGCATTTCAGGCCCTGCTGGGGCCGAATGGACTAATCAATATCTGGCTGATGCAGTGGTTTGAACTGCCTGACGCGCCGATTCAATTGAATCATACCCTCTGGTTTATTTTGCTGGCCCATGTGTTTTATAATTATACGGTGGTGCTGCGGATTGTCGGCGGGTTCTGGTCTCGCCTGGAATGTACCTTGACTGAAGCCGCCCAGGTTCTGGGTGCTTCTCCTTGGCAGACGTTTTTCAAAATTACGTTACCGCTCCTGTACCCTGCCATTTTTGCGGCAGGTCTGCTGGTTTTTATTTTCTGTTTTTCCAGTTTTGGAATTATCCTGATTTTAGGCGGGCCCAGGTTTTCCACCATCGAAGTGGAGATCTATCGCCAGGCGGTCCATATCTTCAATCTTCCCATGGCAGCAGCCCTTTCTCTGATTCAAATTGTTTTTACCTTTTTACTCATGTGGGTGTATACGGCCCTGCAGCGTAAGACAGGGGTGGATATTATGCCGGAATCATCGGCCAGTGCCCTGCGCAACGTAACCACCTGCAGAGACCGTGTCATCGTTGGAGGCAACACTGCCCTGATGATGCTTCTGCTGGGAATGCCGATGCTGGCCCTTGTATTCAGGTCTTTTTCAAGCGATAGCGGGTTGTCTCTTGTTTTTTATCGGGCACTTTTTGAGAATCCGACCCAGTCCATTTTTTTTGTGCCGCCCATGGAAGCCGTGATCTATTCGGTAGGGTTTGCCGGTGTGACCCTGGTTCTGGCTGTTTTTCTGGGGTTACCGGCCGCATCGTTTCTGGCATCACCCCAAAAGGGCCTCGGGGCGCTGCTGGACCCTATTTTCATGCTGCCCCTGTCCACTTCCGCCGTGACCCTGGGATTCGGGTTTATTATTGCACTTGACCGGCCTCCTCTGAACCTGCGCACATCGCTTATGCTGGTTCCACTAGCCCACACGCTGGTGGCTTTTCCTTTTGTGGTGCGCAGCATTCTACCGGCCCTGCGCAGCATTCCCCGCAACCTCAGGGAGGCGGCAACCCTGCTCGGGGCCTCCCCCTTGAAAGTCTGGCAGGCCGTGGACCTGCCCATTGTGGGACGGGCCGTGCTGGTTGGGGCCGTTTTTGCATTTACCGTCAGCCTCGGAGAATTTGGTGCCACGGTTTTTGTGGCCCGGCCCCAGACACCGACCATGCCCCTGGCAATTTATCGTTTTCTGGGGCAGCCCGGGGCCATGAATTACGGGCAGGCCATGGCCATGAGCAGTATCTTGATGATGGTGACCGCCGTGGGGTTTTTGCTGCTGGAAAAAGTGAGAATCGGCGGTATGGGAGAGTTTTGACGTGACTTTACTGGAAGTATTTAATATTTCAAAAAATTTTAACCACGAACCGGCTCTGAACGGCGTCGATCTGAGCGTAGACAAAGGGGAGATTCTCAGCCTGCTGGGGCCTTCGGGCTGCGGCAAGACCACGTTGCTGCGCATCATTGCGGGCCTGGAAAATGCAGACAAAGGCACTGTTTTTTTTGACGGCCGGGACATGGCCGGGGTCATGCCGCACCATCGCCAGTTCGGTATGATGTTTCAGGAGTTTGCCCTTTTCCCGCACAAAAATGTTTTTGAAAATACGGCCTTTGGCCTGCAGATGCAGCACTATCCGAACAGTGGCATTAAGGACCGCACAGATATGGTGCTGTCCCTGGTGGGTCTGGAGGGCAAGGGACAAAGGCGAGTTGATGAACTTTCCGGTGGCGAACGGCAACGGGTGGCTTTGGCCCGCAGCATCGCACCGCAGCCTCGTCTGGTGATGCTGGATGAACCCATGGGGTTCCTGGACCGTGCCTTGCGGGAGCGGTTGATTCATGATTTGCGTAAAATTCTCAAAAAGGTGGGTGTTACCGCTATTTTTGTCACTCACGATCAGGCTGAAGCCTTTGCCGTGGCCGATCGGATCGCAGTATTCAATGCCGGTCGGATCGAGCAGATCGATGCCCCGGAGATTTTATATAAAAATCCGGCCACCATTGCTGTGGCCCGGTTTCTGGGATTTCAGAACCTGGTGATGGGGGCCGTCATCGGAAAAGGACGGATCGACACCGAAATCGGACCGATGCAGGTTGATACCGGAGCACGGCCCGTTAATCAAAAACTCACTGTCCTGATCCGGCCGGAGGGAGGCCATATGCCTGAAAACAGGACCGGGGTATTAGAAGCGGTGGCATCAGTGAGCGGCAGGATATCGGATTGTTGTTTTCAGGGCGCCGGCTACCGGGTTACACTGATCACCGAATCCGGCCGAACCATGGTCTTTAATTTTCCCAATAATCTTGATCTTCCTCGTGCAGGCCAAAGAATTCAGCTTGCACTGGACCCCGGATCGGTAGTATTAATAAATCGATAGTTTTTCCTTTTACCCCCATAAATACCGTTGACGGGCCTGTTCATTTTATCACCTAAGAAATTCAGTGCATGAAAGGCGGACCGCAACGCCATGAAAGGACAATTCTTATGCAGGAGATTATAGCACTTACCAAAGAACTGATTCGTTTCAAAACCATGCACAAAAATCCGGAAGAGATTTTACGTTGTGCCGGATTTATTGAAAATTATTTCAAGGACCACGACATCGCGTGCAAGCGTGTGGACAATGCCGGTATCCCTTCTATTATGGTCCTCCCGGCCGACAAAATGGTTCCGGTACTGCTGATGGCCCATATTGATGTGGTTGACGCACCTGCTGAACTGTTTGAGCCGGTGGAAAAGGACGGAAAACTGTACGGTCGGGGTAGTATCGATGACAAATATGCTGCGGCCCTGTCCATGGTCCTTGTCAAAGAACACGTCGGACGGCTGCGGAAAATGGGCAAGGGGCCCGATGATCTGCCTTTTGGTATCCTGATTACCGGAGATGAGGAGATCGGCGGGGCCAACGGTGCAAAAATAGCACTGGGACTGGTCGATACCGAATTCTGCATTGCCCTGGACGGCGGTAATATCGAAAATATAGTGATAAAGGGAAAGGGTGTCTGGCGGTTAAAATTGATTGCCAGGGGTAAAACCGCCCATGGTGCACGGCCGTGGCTTGGCGAAAACGCCATTGAAAAATTGATGGCTGATTATATGCTGATAAAACCATTTTTTGACCCGCCCGCAGATTCCGGAGTAGAACACTGGCATCGAACGCTGAATTTTAGTACCATCCAGGCCGGTAAATCATTCAATCAGGTCCCGGATTATGCCCAGGCCATGTTTGATATTCGCTATACCGAAACAGACAATCTTGACGAACTGCTTGAGCAGATGCGGGCAGCGATTCAGGGAGAACTGCTGGAAGAAGCCCGTGAGCCCCTTTTTTGGGGCGGAGATTCCCCTTATCTGGACCTTCTGCTCAAAATTGCGGATAAAACCGGTACCGGAGCAGCGCATGGTGCCAGTGATGCCCGTTTTTTGTCCAATTATGGGATTAAAGGCATTGTCTGGGGGGCAAACGGCGACATGAGCCAGCATGCACCCGACGAGCATGTGAATATCGCCAGCATCCGGGCATTGTACGATATGCTGAATGATTTTATGGGAAAAATTCCCTAAGGGTGTTGCCTCGTATATAACCACTTTACATCAGGCGGCCTATACCGGTGGCCTGACATCGCTTATCGTTAATAAGTGGTCCATATTTTTATAAAAAGATCCGGAATGTGGCGGTAAGCCTTTTTTTAAAATGCCTGCATCAGGATTGGTAATTACTTTTCCTTGACCCCTAATCACTTCTTTGGTAGTTATTATATTTAGTTATTTCCTATTAACCTTTATTCGGGAGGATATAAGATGAAAAGATTAATTGTGGTTTGTCTGGCACTTTGCATGGTTTTGTCCTTTGGCGGTATCGCATCTGCCATAACCATAAAATTGGCAATGGATGCAGATCCGGTTTCGCTGGATCCCCATGTTCAGCTTTCCGGTGGTATGCTCCAGTATTCGCACATGGCCTTTGATCCGTTGGTCCGCTGGAACAGGGCCGGGGGATTTGATGCCCGCCTGGCAACAAAATGGGAACGGACTGACGATCTGACCATGCGGTTTTATCTGCGCAAGGGCGTCAAGTTTCACAGCGGCAATGCCTTTACAGCCAAAGACGTGGTATGGACCTTTGAGCGGTTGAAAAAAAGCCAGGATTTCAAAGGACTTTTCGAACCGTTTGTGGGGGCGAGGATTGTTGATGATTACACGGTGGATATCGTCACCAAAAAACCCTATGCCCTGTTGTTGAACATGGCAACCTATATTTTCCCCATGGACATGCTCTTTTATATGGGCCTGGATGAAAATAACCGACCCAAGGAAGCCATTGTTAAAATTGGCCCATCCTTTGCTTTGACCCATGAATCCGGCACCGGCCCCTTTATGGTTGCCGAACGGGAGCAGGGGGTAAAGATGGTTTTTAAGAGAGTTTCCGATTATTGGGATTCAGCCTGCCCCGGCAATGCTGATACCATTGTCCTGACGCCCATCAAAAACGATGCCACCCGTGTGGCTGCCCTGCTTTCCGGCGATGTGGATTTTATCATGCCGGTACCGCCCCAGGACTACAAACGCCTAGAGGCGGATACCAATACCAAACTGGTGACCATGTCCGGCAGCCGGATTATCACCTTGCAGCTCAACCAGAAACGCCTGGCACCGTTCCGGATTGCAAAAGTCCGCCAGGCCATTTGCTATGCCATCAACAATGACGGTATTGTCAAAAAAATTATGAAGGGCACGGCATCGGTGGCCGGTCAGCAGGCCCCCAAAGGCTTTGCCGGTTACAAAGAAAGTCTGGTACCCCGCTATGATCTGGAAAAAGCCAAGG
The DNA here is from genome assembly GCA_964522985.1 of uncultured Desulfobacteraceae bacterium. Classification (GTDB taxonomy): domain Bacteria; phylum Desulfobacterota; class Desulfobacteria; order Desulfobacterales; family 4572-123; genus 4572-123. Next base: position 93 of record CAZFXX010000024.1, on the reverse strand, counting down.
CCTTGATGGCGGAAACCGATTTTGCCAATGGCTTTGAGTGCACCATGATCTCGCCCAACAACCGGTATGTAAACGATGAAAAGATTGCCGAAG
>CAZFXX010000023.1:0-20091 GCA_964522985.1 uncultured Desulfobacteraceae bacterium | reverse complement strand
TCGAACCTTTTAGGGTCGCTCGGGCAGAGCCCGAGGTTTTATTAAGTGCAATAATTTGAAAAAGCAGTTGCCAGATGGCTCAACTTTATTTCGGCATTAACGATCCTGGTGATATAGTCTTTTGCACCCTTTTCGATATATCTTTTCCGTATCTTAGTCGATTCCAGCAGTGCCGTAGACCATTTTCTATCAATGGGCGCCAGAATCAGGATAAATAATGTCAACACCGTTTGCGTTTTGCTTATGCGTAATGTCCCTGGATATAACCTTTAAAACAAATTTCCGACTGCCGAACATGGACAGGGTTTTGCCTGTAATGTCTGCCTTTTCAGTTACAACCAGATAATTGGGAATGTTTAACCCAAGCAGGCTCAAAACAGCATAGACCTCATGTTCGAAAAGCATCTGCCGTCCCTGCTGATCCGTCTGTATTAAAATTTTTTCAATTGCTTTGATCACGGCAGGTGCCAGGTTTTTTTGAATTCTTTTTTCCTTCATTTTTATTCCTGTATTTAAAACATTCTTTTCGGAAAAGCCCCCCGGACGGATACAGGTGGTATTTTATACCAATTTTCAAGATTTTATAAACGAAAATCTTGAAAATTTATATCAGCAGTGATAAGCAAGGACAAATTTTGTCATTATTTTGTATTGACCCACAAACGGCTGTTTTTCCCCGATGGTTGCCGTATGCTTAAAATTATTACACGCAACAAAATCGACGCTGCCTTTGAGATACGGCATTTAAACGAAAAATAGATCAAAATAAATTTATATTTTCATATTCAGGCGGATATAGCAAGCGTACAGCGGGTTTTACCAATATAATGCAGATATGCGCAGTTCAATGACAATACAAATAAAAATGGATGGAAAAGCATGAAAGATATCTTATTCAGTTCCTGGGGTGGAAAGGTTGTTGATAATCGCGGGAAAAACCCGCAATCTTATGCCGCGGTAAATACCCTTGAATTACCGGAGTACTTCAAACAAGGTGAAAAAATAAAGGCGTTAATCGGATGGTACGGCATCGTCCTGCGGTCCGATGAAGTGGATATCGTTGATCTCTGCCGATCTCATATGGAGGCGGTTCACAGCAATTCATGCGGTAAATGTATTCCCTGCCGCACCGGAACCGGCATTATGGCCGAAACCCTGAAAAGAATATGCATGGGTAACGGGCATATGGAGGATCTGGCATTTCTGCAGGCAATGGCTGAAATCGTCAGCGAAACTTCAAAATGCAGCATCGGCCAGACAGGCCCGATTCCATTGCTGCATGCCCTGAAATATTTTCATGACCGCTTTGCAACCGCCGTCGGCAGCCAAAGCAATATCACCGCCGGCACATACCGTTCAAGGCTGACGGCACCGTGTATGGATGCCTGTCCCATTCATCTGGATATTCCCAGGTACATCGAGTGTATCAAAGAAGCTCAGTTCGAGGAATCCCTTGATGTCATCAGGGAACGCCTGCCCCTTCCGGGGGTTGTAGGCCGCGTATGTGTACGCCCGTGTGAAGATAATTGCCGCCGTGCAAATCTGGATGAACCCATATCCATAAAATACCTGAAACGCTTTGTTGCCGACCAGGAACTATCCAGACAAAAGCACCCTGAATATCAAATCGCTGCCTCCGGGACCACTGGCACCGTCGCCATTGTGGGGGCGGGACCTGCCGGCGCAACCTGTGCCTTTCACCTGGCCCGCAAAGGGCATAAGGTAACCGTTTATGAGCATCTTGATGAACCCGGCGGCATGTCAGCAGTCGGGATACCCGATTACCGGCTACCCCGGGATATTTTACGCGGTGAGGTAGAGCAAATCCGCAAGATGGGGGTTACCTTCCATTACAACACCACCATTGGCAAAGATATAAAGCTTTCACAACTGGAAAAGGAGTTTGACGCCGTGTTTATCGGCATCGGCGCACAGAACAATACATCCATGCGGGTTGAAGGGGAAGACAAGGGATACCAAGGATTCATCCCCGGGGTCAAGTACCTGCTTGATATCAACCAGGGCCGTGACCCTTATCCCGAGGGCAAAAGAGTCGTTGTTATCGGCGGCGGAAATGTGGCAATTGACTGTGTCCGATGTTCTTTTCGCATACAAAAAGAGGATGTCAACCTGGTTTATCGCCGGACCCGGAACGAGATGCCGGCCGACGAGGTCGAGATCAGGGACGCCGAGGAAGAAAAGGTTCAGTTTCATTTTTTAACCACCCCGGTTCGGGTGCTGGCTGAAAACGGCAAGGTTGTCGGGCTTGAGTGCATCCGAATGAAGCTAGGCGAACCCGACAAAAGTGGAAGACGCAGACCGGTTCCCATCAAAGGCTCGGAGTTTGTATTCGATTGTGACACGGTGGTGCCGGCAATCGGTCAAAGAATCGATCTTTCAATGCTTGAAGAAGTAGGCGGTGTAGAGACAACCCGATGGAACACCATCGTTGTGGATCCGGTAACCAAGCAGACCAGTCAGCCGAAAATCTTTTCCGCCGGAGATTGCGAAACCGGGCCCGGCGCTCTGATTACCGCGTGCGCCGGTGGCATGCAGGCTGCACACAACATCGACCGCCTAATCAACCATCAGGGGCCGGCATATGAGAACGAAGACTATTTTAATAAATTTTTCAAAACATTGAAAATTTATGACAAAAATGAAAATATCGGTATAGCCGACAGGCGGCAGCGCAAACATCTGGTCATGCTGACACCGGACAAAAGAAAACACACCTTTGACGAAGTGGAAAGCGGATTTTCAACCGCTGAAGCCATTGCCGAAGCCAATCGCTGTCTGCGCTGCTACCGCGTTGCCACGATCGCTGTGTAAGATTGGCTTAACCCTATATAAACCTGCTTCCAGCCCGTGGGCCTTACAAGCCTGGGGTAGATCCGACGACTCGAAAAAAAATAGACAAAGCGAAGCGATACCACAAATTTTCACTTTTCAGTATTAAATTTTCACTCCCCAACACCCTCCAGCTTCACCGCACAAACCTTGAATTCAGGTATTCCTGAATCAGGATCCAGGGCCGCATGGGTCAGACGGTTGGCCGCACTTTCGGCAAAATGAAATGGAATAAATACGGTACCATTAACGGCCCGGGTCGATATTTTTACCCGAACGTTGATACTGCCCCGCCGCGATTTGATATTAACCATTGCGCCATCGGCCAGATCATGTTTTTTTGCATCCGGCAGGGATATTTCCACAAAAGCCTCGGGGGCCCTGTCATTGAGCCCTTCTGATTTCCGGGTCATGGTACCGGTGTGGTAGTGATAAAGAACCCGGCCAGTGGTCAGGTAAAAGGGATATTCTTCATTGGGAATTTCAGCCGGTGGAATCCACTCTAAGGCATGGAACAGCCCCCTGCCCCGTGTAAACTGCTGGGTATGCAGAATCGGTGTGCCCGGATGTTCGGGAGCAGGACAGGGCCAGTGTATCCCTTCGTTTTCAATCCGGTCATAGGTGATTCCCCCATAAGAGGGAGTGACTTTCGCGATTTCAGCCATAATTTCGGCTGCATTTTCATAGGACATGTCATAGCCCATGCGGGACGATAAGTCGCAAATGATCCGCCAGTCTTCTTTTGCCTGACCCGGGGCATCGAGTGCTTTGCGTACCCGCTGGACCCGCCTTTCCGTATTGGTAAAAGTGCCCTGCTTTTCGGCAAAGCAGCAGGCCGGCAGCACCACATCAGCCTGTCGGGTGGTTTCCGTCATGAAAATATCCTGAACCACCATAAAATCAAGGTTTTGAAAGGCTTTTTCCGCATGATTCAGATCCGGCTCGGAAACCAGGGGATTTTCCCCTATAATATAAAGGGCTTTCAGTTCTCCCTCAAGGGCTTTGGGAATCATTTGGGTAACCTGCAAGCCCGGCATTGTGGGAAAACCGCTAAAGCCCCAGGCCTCTTCCATCTTCTTTGCAATGGCAAGATCAGCCACCGGCTGGTAACCGGTAACCACATTGGGCAATCCCCCCATGTCACAGGCCCCCTGGACGTTATTCTGGCCCCGCAAGGGATTGACACCGCCTCCGGGAATGCCTAAGTTGCCGCACAACATGGACAGGTTGGCCAGGGATTTTACATTGTCCGTACCGGTGGTATGCTGCGTAATCCCCATGCAGTAAAGAATACTGGCCGCCCCGGCATCGGCATACATTCTGGCGGCCTCTTCAAGCTGATGCGAGGGAATTCCGGTAATGCCTTCCACAAATTCCGGTGTATATTTTTCAACGATTGCCCTTAATTTTTCAAACCCCTCCGTGCGGTTTTCCACAAAGGTCTTGTCGTAAAGCCCCTCTTTTATAATCACATGCATCATGCCGTTAATCCAGGCAACGTCGGTTCCCAGGTTCGGACGAATATGCCGGTGAGCGAAATCGGCTATCTTGACCCGCCGCGGATCCATGACAATAAGTTTGGCCCCCTTGAACGTCACCGCTCTTTTTACAAAAGTAGACAATACCGGATGGTTTTCAGTGGTATTTGAACCGACAATAAGAATCAGATCTGCCTGTTCGATATCTGAGATGGTATTTGTCATGGAACCACTTCCGAAAGCTGCGGCCAGACCGGCCACGGTGGAAGAGTGTCAGAGACGGGCGCAATGGTCTATGTTGTTGGTTTTAAGCGCCGCTCTCACGAATTTCTGGGCAATATAATTTTCTTCATTTGTAACCCTGGCCGAAGTTAAAAAACCAATGCTGTTAGAACCATGTTCATCTATTATGCCCTGCAGTTTCCCGGCCACATAATCAAGGGCTTCTTCCCATGTAGCGTCCCGAAATTCTCCATTTTCCCTGATCAGCGGATGGGTCAGCCGCTGGGAAGAGTTGATAAAATCATAACCGAATCGCCCCTTCACACAAAGGCTTCCGTAATTCGGCGCCGCATCTTCTACTCCGGTCACCCTTACCACCTTGTTGTCTTTCACATGCAGATAAAGCTGGCATCCAACCCCGCAATAGTTGCACGTCGTTCGAACCTTGGTTGTTTCCCACGGCCGGACCCTGTACCGCCCATCTTTTTCAACAAGAGCGCCGACAGGACATGCCTGGACGCATTCACCGCAAAAGACGCAATCGGAATCCTTGAGGGGTTTGTCATCTCCGGCAATAATTTTTGTCTTAAGGCCGCTGTATCCGAATTTAATGGCATTGTTTACCTGGACTTCATTACAGGCCTGGACACACCTGCCGCACTGAATGCATCTTGAAAAATCACGAATAATAAAAGGATTGGCGGTTTCCATGGGGTAAGCGATCTTTGTTTCCAGAGACGGGTCACCGGTTACCTGATAGCGGTAGGCAAGATCCTGAAGCCTGCAGTCCCCCCAGGCCGGACAGAGTTCGCTGCTGTCGTCATCCTTCTGGACGTGCATCTGAAAATCCGTCCAGCTCTCTTCACCGTGTCCGCTGATTGCGCAATTATGATTACCGGATGAAAGCATCAATTTTATGATCAGTTTCCTGGCCTCAACAACCCTTATCGATTCGGTTTGAATCACCATATTTGCGAATGCCGGGGTAGCACAGGCCGGCATCAGCTTGTCTGCGCCCTGAACCTCCACAACGCATATCCTGCAGGAACCCGTTGGGCTGGCACCCTTTAAATAACAAAGTGTCGGGATATCGATATCATTGCGCCGGGCAACTGTCAGTATTGTCTCTCCAGGTTTAAATGAGAATTCGTTGCCGTTAATGACAATGGCTTGCTGTGTATCCATGGCAGGATTTTCTCCTTAAATAATGATTGGTTATCCATCAGGGTGGCTATTGTAAGGTGAAAAAACCGTGTTTCACCAATTTAATGCACCCATTCAATTTTAAAAAATAGTATACTGTTTTTCCGCCCTTCTATTTTCCACCGATTTTGAACAATTAGGCATGCCGGGCAAACAGCCCCCCCAGGAGTCAAGGATGCAAACCGGCCATCTGAGCATATTCAAATCTGAACGAAATTATCCGACAATTTCAATTCAGGATAACTTATAAAAAGTTCATGATTTTGTCAATCAAGTAAGGGACAAAGGGGGAAAATAAATAATACCCGTTTTCGGTTGTCTGTTTACAGTTTTTTCAACACCCCCATGTCCTATCGGTTACAACAAAGAATGAAGGTATTGGGTAATAAGCGGTTCACGGATTCTACTTGATAAAAATCTTATTTTTTCTTAAAGTAATCGGTATGGGCTACGTGTTTACTTTTAATGATGCTTTAAGTTATGACCGATGGTGTACCAGACCGGGCAACAGAGCTGTTGCAGCTTTTGAAAATCGTCTGATGAACCAAATGCTGCAGCCGATCAGCGGCCGGACAGTCCTCGACATCGGATGCGGCATTGGTATGGGCACCATGAGTCTTCTTGATGCGGGGCTCCAGGTAACCGGAATTGACCCATCACCGTATATGCTTGATATTGCAAAAAGTCGTATTGGAAACCGGGTTGATTTCCATCGCGGAATCGCAGAAAATCTTCCCTTTGGTGACAATGAATTCAACTATTCCTGCCTGGTCACCACCCTGGAGTTTGTCGAAAATCCTCAAAAAACGCTGGAAGAAGCGTTCCGGGTCTCCCGCGACAAAATATTTATAGGAATACTCAACCCGTATGCAATTAAAAGCATCCAGCGCCGCATCAAGGGTATATTTGCCACGACGATCTATAACCGCGCGCGTTTTTTCAGCATCTGGGAAATAAAGCAGATGATCCACTCCCTACTGGGAGATGTCCCCGTATTATGGCAAAGCATCTGCCATTTCCCGAATCCGACAAATCCTCTTGTCAACCGGTTGGAACAGTCTAAAATAATACGAAAAAGCCCTTTTGGTACTTTCATCGGTATCGCTGTAATACCGGTGCCCAGGTTCAGGAGCCGGCCGCTTGCTTTAAAATATCATGCAAAAACAAAACATGAAACCGCAGCAGGATAGCCAAAATAGCGCACCACAAAAAGGATGGGAGGGAAGTGAATAGTGAGAATTGAAAATGTGTGGTATCACTCCGCTCTCTCTTTTTATATACAAAATCGATAGAATACCTTCAATATTCAATTTTCATTATTCAATCAAATCACCTCTCAAAGGGGCCATGGGTCATGGAAGCTTACCTTTACAAACATTTGAAAAAAAAAGCCGTACAATGTAATTTATGCCATCACCACTGTGTTATAGCCGATGGCAAACGCGGGATCTGTAATGTTCGCGAAAACAGAGACGGAATCCTGAAGACGCTGGTATACGGCAAGGTTATTGCCAGTCATGTCGACCCTATCGAAAAAAAACCGCTTTACCACGTAATGCCCGGAAGTCGCTCTTATTCCATTGCAACGGTGGGCTGCAATTTTAAATGTCACTTTTGCCAGAATGCGGATATTGCCCAAATGCCCGCCGACCGCTCCGGCCTGGTGCTGGGAGAAAATTTTACGCCCATGGAGATTGTGTCCCAGGCCCTGGAAACCGACTGCCAAAGTATCGCCTACACCTATACCGAACCCACGATCTTTTTTGAGTATGCCCTGGAAACCGCCAGGCTGGCTCACTCAAAAGGCCTGAAAAATATATTTGTAACCAACGGCTACATGACGAGCCAGGCCATTGAAATGGCATCCGGGCTTATAGATGCCGCCAATGTCGATTTAAAAGCATTTTCCGACAGGTTTTATAAAAAATACTGTTCCGCCCGACTGGATCCGGTCCTGGAAACACTAAAACACATGAAGACAGCCGGTATATGGATTGAGGTAACCACCTTGGTGATTCCCGGACTGAATGATGACAAGCATGAAATTGCATCACTGGCAAAATTTATCGCTAATTCCCTGGGCCGTGAAACACCATGGCATATCAGCCGGTTTCATCCGGCCTACCGCCTTCTGGATACCCCTTTGACACCGGTTGAAAGCCTGACCGCGGCCTTTGAAATCGGTAAAAATGCCGGGCTCAAATATGTCTATATTGGAAATGTAACCACAAAAAACGGGTCTGACACATTCTGCAGTAACTGCGGGACAATTGTGATTGACCGCAAAGGATATAAAGTCCGGTGTAACATGACCCGGGACGGGAGATGTCCTGTCTGCAATGAAAAAATTCAAGGGATAGGATTGTCATCCTGAGCAAAACAGGTTTTATCTCCAGCTACTTTTAAAAGAGAACCGCAGACTGTTGATCAAAAAAGATACCACTATTCTGCTGGTTGATAGTTACGAAAATATTGTGGCCGAGTCAAACGTTTTGATGTTTTGCCCGATAGGGCACAGGGACATCGGGAAGGTATCCGTTTTCGCAGCCGGCGGGCACTCTTTTCATCCCTGAAGGATAGGATCGGTACCGGCGATTTACGAAACATTTTTTCAGCCACCGACTCCACCAGTGCACTTTTGAGATCCGTTCGGCCCTTTACACCCATGACAAATGAACTACCCCGCAGCAGAGCTGCAACGAATTCTTTTAATTAAATCGACATCTTCCCCAAGCGTTAGCTTCAGCAGTTCTTCAAGGGGATGGCCCGTTCTGAAAACAACCCGAATGCTGTCTTGGGTGCAGGGGGATTTGTCGAGAATCTCCTGCAGCTTCTTCCTTCGGTCTTCTTTGATGCCCCGGGTACAACTCTCGCCATTGACCTCATATCCAAGGAAAGAAATCGTCGCCACAGCATCAACGTCTTTGGAATTAATTACACTGGCAATTAAAAGCTCGGCGGCAAGTGCGGTAAAAATCTGATTAATGCTGTGCCTGAAGGCCGGGCCCACAGGCTCTTTCTTTAAATACGCCTTAATAGGCCACTAAAACAGCATGACAGCAGCCAACAGCCAGATTGTATAAAAGGCAGCCATCTCCGGTGAATGCCGTACCACGATCAGTTCATACAAAAACAAGGCCATGGGGATCAGATAATGGGCGCCGGAAAAAAGCGTTTTAAAAAAAGAGGGCCACTCGAATCTGGGTATCCCCTTTAATCCCAGCTTGGGGGCCTCGATGTGGGTAATGTAAAAAAGGGCGGCATAGGAGGCAAAGGCCGGTATGGCGACGGCTTTGTTGTCAAGCCGGAATTAAAAAAATACTCACCACCAAATGTCTGAGAGAAACCGGCTTTATCACATTCGAGCAAAGCCGCTGGCCGGAGGTCAATAAGTTCCCGGGATGACAGGAGGGAGACAATTTTCTTATCCTCTGTCTTTACCCTTGCATTTATCCGACATTTTCATGATAATTTTATTGGATTCGATAAAACTTAATGATACCGCTAATATTCCATATTCAACTGTCAAAATTCAACCCGGTTATGGAAGTGCGCCCATGATATAAAATCCAAACAGGTTTGTCTCAATGAAAAATAATCCGATAATAAGCGTCATCATACCGACCTATAATCGTGGATGGGCCCTGACAAATGCAATTGATTCAGTCCTGGCTCAGGATTATAAAAATTTTGAACTGATTGTCGTAGATGATGGATCAACCGATAATACGTCGAACCTGATCGACAGATACGCCGGCAGGCTAAAACCGATCCAACAGACAAACGCAGGCGTGAGCGCAGCCCGCAACCGCGGTATTAAGGAGGCCGGCGGTGATTTTCTGGCCTTTCTGGATTCGGACGATACCTGGCTGCCACAAAAACTGAGCCGTCAGATGGATTTTTTTACCCGCCGGCCAGAGGCCCTAATCTGCCAAACCCAGGAAATATGGATACGAAACAACATACGGGTCAATCCCAAAAAATGCCATAAAAAACCGTCGGGCATGATTTTTGAGCCGTCTCTGGACCTGTGCCTGGTCAGCCCTTCGGCAGTGATGGTTAAAAAAGAGCTTTTAAAAGAGATCGGCTGTTTTGATGAACGCCTGCCGGCCTGTGAAGACTATGATCTGTGGCTGCGGGTTAGTTGCCGCCATATGATATACCTTGTGGATGATCCGCTGGTTATAAAGCACGGTGGTCATCCCGATCAGCTTTCAAGTGCCCCGGGCCTGGACCGCTTTCGGGTTCAGGCCCTGCACAAAATAGTTCAAAGCGGGCAGCTTACAGAAACCCAGTTAAACGCCGCGACTGCAGTTCTTAAAAAAAAATGTAAGATTTATGCTATCGGATGCCGCAAGCGCGGACGCATAGATGAAGCCGCTTACTTTACCCGCCTGGCAGACAGCCATCCGGGAATGTAACAAAAAAATTCAAAACCAAAAACCAACACCAGGCCTTATGGTTTTTTGAATAAAAACGGGTAGCTGCCTGAACGTATACGGCTAACAAATAGAGATCTGGTAAACGATCAGTTAAATCATCCCCGTCTTTAACGTCTCTAAATATTTTTCCAACGCTCAATTCTTCGAATAAACTGGAAATAACAAATAACGCCCATGCCCTATCGCGGACAATAAGGCATGAAAATTATAAAATATAAACTGTGGGTAATGGGAGAAGGTAAACCGCAAAATATCAGATGGGCCTGGCATCTCCGGCAACAAGCCCCTTGAAACGATCTCTGATTTTTGCATCAAGTTCTCGGTCAAATACAACAGGATTGGGCTTTGAAAGAATCTTTACAGCTTCGGCCATGGCATTGTCATAGGCCGTGAGACGCCCTTTTTTCTCCCAGTTGGTCCGCATATCTCTGGTACCCACTTTGGGAAGTACGGCCGCTGTTTTCATGTTCTGCATGGTGTGCATCTCTTCTATGAAGCTTCCCCCGGGGCCGATCCTGGAGATCAGATCCAGACAAATATTCTTTTCACTGAATTCAAATCCGCGTTTCATGCGTTTGAGCATAATGGCGATTTCATTGTCGATCACCGCCTTTGCAAAATCAAAGGCCATGAGACTGCCCAGCAATCCGCCCATGTTGAACATATCCGTTCCGCCCAGCAGTGCGCCGGTGGTATTCATACCGGTTTCATACCCGGACTGGGCGTCATTGGTCTGAGCATTTGTCAGCCCGATATACCCACCCGACGGCACGTTGTAAAACCGGGCCATCTGGCTGTGCGCCATCTGGAGCATACCGGTTTCAATGGCGCCCGGCGCATAGTTGCCGGTTCTCATATCGGCAACGGTTGAAAGCACGGCATAGATCATGGGGGCACCCGGTCGGATCATCTGGAGCAGTGCGGCAAGTGCCAAAAACTCGGCATTACCAACGGTAAGGGTAGCCATCAGCGTCAAAGGAGCGGTCAATCCTGCATTAGGAACGATGGTGCCGTAAACGGGAAGGCCTTTTCCCGTCAGGTATATCACGGCCTCAGTAGATTCAACATCCATGGTCAAAGGAGAAACTACCGGGCAATAGTGATGATTGATAAAAGGCCGGTCCATATAGGCTTCTCTGCTGCCGGCAATAATGGCCCCCAGCTCCAGGACTTCCATCAGATCCTGCATATCCGGCGTGTTGCTTCTAACCGGTTTTTTACAGTTTTTCAGGGCCGGATAGAATCGTGAGATACTGAACTGCCCCTTTGGCGCGTCGTCTGCCAAAGTTGAGATGGAAAACACATCGAATCCTGGCAGTTCATTGATCAGATAGGCAATATTGGCGATATCGTCGGAAGTGGATCGCCGCTCCTCACCGGTTTTAGGATCGATAATATTGGGTGCCGAGCTCCCGGTAACCACGATGGGCCGGTCTTCTGGAATCGTCCTGTCGAACCGGGGATCCTGGGCAATAAATGTATAGGTGGGAACAAAGGACTGTCTGCACGCTTCAACCACCTTTTGAGGGAATTTCACGAGGGTAGTCTGATGATCTACCATGCAGCCATGTTTTGCATAAATCTGCCTTGCCTTCTTATTTCGAACCAGCAGACCAACATCTTCAAGAAGTTCCAATGATGCTTCATGGACACGCTTAACTTCACTTTGTTTTAAAAAATAAGCGGATTGCATTGTTTTTCCTTTCCATACTGTAGTTGTTTTGACAGGCATCAGCAGCATCACCCTTTATTTTATGCTAAAGCCGGTAAAATTTTATAAAAGCCTGCTCCCCAGGGAAATCCATCATATCTTGTAACGGTTCACCGTTTGTTAATGAATCATTCAAAAAAATCAGGTACGATATGAGTAATATCAAGGGGAACTCCACTGCCATAATCGTTTATCCCAAGATGATCGGCTTGTCAAAAAGATATTGATGCGTAAGGGAGAAGCTTGCATAAAAATAATTTTGCATGTACAAAATGCATGCTGTAATAGGTTATCAAAAATATACAAACTATAAAAATTGCCCTGCCAGGGCGGCATGAGAGGCCTAATCCATTGAAAACAGCATCCATCATCATGGCAGCCGGCAGAGGAAGCCGTATGAAAAACTACAAAGGCAATAAAACCCTGCTCCCCCTTATAGCCGGTGACTCACCCTTTTTCGGTAACCGGCCCATCATCAGGCATATTATCGAAAATCTTCCGGCCGGTTCGAAAACGGTTGTGGTCAACCATCAAAAGGAAGATGTGATCAGAGCCACAAACGGCATGGGTCTTTATTTCTGCGAGCAGCCGGTACTCAACGGCACCGGCGGGGCCTTGCTGGCTGCGGAAAATTTTATCAGACAATCGGATTGCGAAAACATCATCATTACCATGGGTGATGTTCCCTTTGTAAAGCCCGACACCTACTTGCGTCTGGTTGACAGACTTTCCGATATTCAGATGGTGATACTCGGATTCAGCCCGGACGACAAAAAAGAATACGGCATTCTGGAAATCGACGGCACCTTGGTTTCAAAAATCACCGAATGGAAGTATTGGAAAGACTATCCGTCTGAAAAACAGGACGCGCTTTCCGTGTGCAACTCGGGAATCTACGCCATAAAAAAAACAGCCCTATTCCCATACCTCACCATACTGTCCCAACGGCCCCAGATCGTTGTCAAGGACGTCAATGGTGTTTCAACACGAATCAAGGAATTTTTCATCACCGACCTTGTGGAATACATGGCCGCAGACGGGCTTTCCATCGGATATGTCATGGTGGAAGATGAGACCGAAACCATGGGCGTGGATGATCCGAATGCGCTGTTAACCGCCCAGCGTATTTATAAAAAACAATCTGAAAAAGTATAAAATGAGACAGTTATTAATGGTTGCTCGCAAAAAATTGATTGCTTTGGATAATTCCATCTGCGTTATATTTTTACGCAATTAAAGTCTTTTGATACAAGGCTATTTTTTGCCCCTAACATCATGAATACCCAGACCGCTCAGTGAAAATTGAAGGACTTATCAAAGAAGATGAGGAGATAAAAGTCGATGCCGGCAAGATAGAGGGTGTGCCGGTTTGGCGCTTTCTGATTCGATTGAGCCGAAAGTGGCGGTAAAATTCGTCTCTCTTTCTATTCGCTAAAACTTCATTATCAATCATTATGTCTAATGCCACAGCTCATGTCATAATAAATCGGATTTCGGAGGAACAAAACCATGGTTTTCCCGATCTCAGGTGTTGAAGTTAACCCGATAATACCCCTTGTGGTTGCATTTACTGTCTCTTTTTTCACATCCATGGGCGGCGTTTCCGGAGCCTTTCTTCTGCTGCCGTACCAGGTCAGCTTTCTGGACTATACAGCGCCATCGGTCAGCGCCACCAACCAGGTATTCAATATCGTCGCTATCCCCAGCGGCGTTTACCGGTTCATCAAAGAAGGACGGATGCTCTGGCCCCTTACCTTGGCGGTTATCATCGGTACGCTGCCCGGTGTGTTTATCGGGGCATGGGTGCGGATCGAGTACCTGCCGGATCCGAAAAATTTCAAAACTTTTGTGGGATGCATCCTGCTTTATATCGGTATAAGGCTTGTTCAGGATGTCATGAAAAATAGAGCAGGCACCGGCAGGCAAAAAAACAACAATTCAAGAACGAGAAAAACCTTTGTGGTCACCCTTACCCGGTCCACCCTGAAACGGGTTGAATTCAGCTTTGATGACAAGTCCTTTGCCTTTACCCCCTCCATCGTACTGGGTATCTGTTTTTTAGTGGGTATCGCCGGCGGCATATACGGTATCGGCGGCGGATCCATAGTCGCTCCTTTCTTTGTGGCTATTCTAGGGCTGCCGGTATATGCTGTTGCCGGTGCAGCCCTCATGGGAACATTTATCACCTCCATTGCCGGTGTTGTCTTTTACCAGGGCCTGGCCCTGTTCTACACGGAAATATCGGTATCGCCCGACTGGTTTCTGGGTTTGCTGCTGGGGTTTGGCGGTTTTGCCGGGATTTACCTCGGCGCCCGCTGTCAGAAATACGTTCCCGCGCGAATGATCAAACTGGTGCTGTGCGTTTGCGTAATGATCGTTGCCGCAAGGTACCTTATCGGCTTTTTCCAATAATTATTCAAAAAACATGATCCGCCCCTCCAAAAAAAACGTCCAGCATTCCAATTTTAAATATCCTCTTACAATTTCACAGGGATGAGATTTTACAATTTGTAAAAAAGGATGACACCTTTTTGTTTCTATTTTATCCTGCTGAGATCATTTTTTATTTTTTTGTTATAATTTAAATATATTATCTATAATTCATAAATTATGACGATTTGGCATAAGGCTTGCTGAATTTCTAAGCAACACTTGGGGAGGTTTATTGAATGGCTGAAAAAACCCATTATAAAAAAATTCGAAGCCTTATTCTGTCCTGTATGATTCTTGTACCTGCAATAGCTTTCCTCGTCAGCCTGACAGTCGCCTATTATTTTTTTACGACCTCCATTGAAAGTGCCACCGTCGAACGGATGAAGCGGTGCGTATATGATCATTGCCTCATGATCGACAGCTTCCTGCAGGAACGCCGGTCGGACCTGGAATTTGTAGCCGATTCTTTCTCCTTCGACGCCGTAAGACAGCCGGAAAACCTGCATGATATCTTTATCCGGCTCCAGCGCAACTCCATCGCCTTTATGGATCTGGGTGTTTTCAACGCCGATGGCGTCCATGTGGCATACGAGGGACCCTATCGGCTGACCGGCAAGATCTATAAGGATGCGCCCTGGTTCAAAGAAGTTATAAAACAGGGGGTCTACATCAGCGATGTATTCCTGGGGTATCGCAAAATCCCCCATTTTATTATCGCCGTAGCCCGCCGGGAAAATGGCCAAGACTGGATCGTTCGTGCCACCATTGATACGCGGCTGTTTAATGATCTGGTTGAAAAGGTGCGTATCGGTAAGACCGGAGAATCCTATATCCTCAATATTGACGGTATGTTCCAGACTGAACGCAGATCAGGTGGTGATTTACTGGACAAGGACCCGGACCAGTTGATTTATCCCAAATATACTACAAAAAAAAATGTCCTGTCCGACAGTCCCGCCGTACTTTTAAAGGACAACGTATTTGATCCGAGGGGGCGCTTTGTTTCGATACAAGGAATAAATTCCTTTATTGAAAAGGATTCCACCGGCACTAAATATCTCTATGCCACTATCTGGCTGAAACAGAAAAACTGGCTGGTGGTGGTGCGCCAGGAAAAGTCAGATGCGTTCAAGGCATTTCGAATGGCCCTGTTTTTAATTGGTATTGTTGCACTGATCGGCGGCGTAATAATTGTCAGCGTCGCTTTTTTCCTGACCGAAAAAATTGTCCGGCAACTGGAACAGACGGATCTGGAAAAAAATGCCCTCGGGGATCAGCTCATCCGGGCAAGCCGGCTTGCGGAACTGGGTGAAATGGCCGCCGGGTTTGCCCACGAGATCAACAATCCGCTGCAGATTATCAAAAGCGAACAGACGCTGATTGAAACCATCCTTTCTGATTTCAAGGAAAACGGCCAACTGCCGCCATCAGAAGATCTCGATGATCTCGAAGACTCCATAAAACAGATCGCCCTGCAGGTCGGGCGCTGTTCCAAAATCACCCATGCCATATTAAAATTCGGACGGAAAAATGAGTTCAATCCGGCGGATGTGGACCTGCAGATCTTTATACCCGAAGTTGTCGATATGATCGCCCAAAAAGCCAAGGTGAACGGCATTGACCTGCAGCGGAGCATCTCTTCGGATACCCGGCCGGTTTTCGGTGACCCGGCCCAGTTGCAGCAGGTTCTCCTGAACCTGTTCAACAACGCCATGCATGCCATAGAGGAAAGACACGGGGTCAGGGGCGGAAAGCTGAGGTTGATAATCAGCAACCATGACGAAAAAACCGTAACGATCAAGGTCAAAGACAATGGCTGCGGCATCACCCCTGAAAATCTGGGAAAAATTTTTTCACCCTTTTATACCACGAAACCGGTGGGCCAGGGGACCGGTCTGGGTCTGCCCGTCTGTTATGGCATCATCGAAAGTATGGGGGGTACCATGATGGCTGAAAGTGAGCCCGGGCAGGGAACAACCTTCAGTATTTATCTGCCGGCTTCAGGTGGGATGAAATAAACATCCGACCCCAAAGGGGCCGGTATTGAGTTAAACCCAAAGGTCATAGTTTACGGCAAAGCAACGAAACTCTGACCTTGCCCTGAGGCAAGATTTTCACTGTTAAAATAAAACCAACAAAGGGACAGGATATGACGAAAAAAAAGAAAAAAGTCACGGGGTATGACAAATATGTGGACTGGAAGATGTTTATCTTTCCGGTGGTGCTTCTTTTTGCAGTCCTGATCCTGCCCACGCCTCATGGGATGAAGGATGTGGGCATGGAGTACAAGGTGGGACCGGGCGCGGTCATCAATTCAATCACCCAGGCACTTTTCAATACACCCAGCACCGATGCGACACAATGGCAGATGATCACCGCCTGCATCATGGAACGGAACATGCGCATGGGCGCTTTGACCCGGGACCGCTATCTGAAAAGAAATAATCGATGGTGTAAAAAACATAAAATCGCCGTTGATGCTAAAAATTTCAAATTAGCCCATGACTATATCGAGAATCATATCAATGATGAAAAGTTCACGGACCTGATGACCAGCGCCATGACACTCCGAAAAGAAGGATTGAAATATGAAGAATTGACCGGTGCGGATAAAAAGGCGGCGGACAAAGGCGCCTGGCATATCAAGGTCGCTATTGCCATGGGCGGGTTTGTGGTACTGTGCTTTTTAACCGAATGCATTCCCCTGCCCGGAGTGGCGTTTTGCATGGGACTGATCCTGGTTTTTACGGGCGTGACCACCCGCAAGGATGTGGCCATGCTCTACTGGAGCGATGCCTGCTGGTTTATCATGGGCAGCCTTATGTTTGCCGCCGCCTTTGTGAAAACAGGGGTGGACAAGAGGGTCTGTTTGATGATGTTCCGCAAACTGGCCGTGCCTAATGTCCGATGGATTACCCTGGTTTTTTTCGTCATCATTGCGCCTCTGGCATCCTTTATTTCGGACCATGCACTGGCCGCCATGTTTTTACCCATCGGCATGCTGCTGTATCAGAACAGCCTCACAAAAGAGATTCCCGAAGATCCGGAACTGGCCAAAATGCTGATGATCGCCATTGCCATGGCCTGTAACCTGGGCGGCCCGGGCGCCCCTTCGGGCGGGGCCCGCAATGTCATCATGATGACCTACCTGACCGATATGTTCGGATTTGATATCGGCTATTTCCAGTGGGTCACCTATTGCTTCCCCTTTGTTCTGGTCATGATTCCCATCGGCTGGTTTCTGGTCAATTTTCGGTTCAAGCCGAAAATCGTTTCCCTGGCCCCGGCCATGGCCCAGCTTAAAACTGAAATCGACAAAATGGGCGGCTGGAACCGCAAACAGATCTGGGCGCTGCTTATCTTTATTGTCATGCTATACGGCTGGTTCACGGAAAAAATTTTCTATCAGTTGGGATTTTATCCGGTACGCCTGGGCATCGGTGTCATCGCGGTGGCGGGTGCGGTGGCGTATCTTCTGACCGGGGTGGTCAACTGGCGAGATTACCAGGAAAAAGTCGACTGGGGGGTTGTCTGGCTCTATGCCGGTGCCATTCTTTTCGGCCGGACCCTGGACAGCACCGGGGCCGCCTACTGGCTGGCCCGCACGGTCATCGATTTGCTGGCCCCTTTGGGCATGGATTCGGGTCTGCCGCTCATGGCGGTCTCAAACGGATTGACATCGGTACTGACCAATCTGATGGCGGACGGACCTGCCGCCGCGGCCGTGGGCCCCATTGCGTTGAACATGGCCGGGCTGGTGCATCCGGGAACGACCTATCTGCCGTTTATGGCCATGTCCACGGCCATTGCATCTTCTTTTGCCTACTGCCTGATTATCGGGACACCGCCCAACGCCATTGTCTATGCCAGCGGTTACCTGGAGCCCAGGGATTATCTGCGGGTGGGGATTCCCATCTGGTTTCTGGTCAATATCGTTTTACTGCTCATGCCCGCGGTGTATTGGGCTGTCAGGGGATTTAGCGGGCTTCCGGGATTTTAAAAATCACAACAGGAGAATAAAAATGACAATTCAGCCAAAACAGGATAACGGGTCGAAAAAAAAGCTGCTGCACCATGAAAACGGACGGACCTATTTCAACCGCGAAAGCGAACGCAGGCTCTTTTTTATATTGACGGTCATAATGCTGGCCGCAGGAATTCTAACCAAAACAGGATTGTTTTAAAAACCGACGACATGATTCAGACAAAAAAATTCACGGCCATGTTCTATTTTCAAACGCTGACAAAAATGCTTGGGGAGCCGGGCCGTTTTTTCCAAGGGCTTCCTCCGGAATCCGGATTTGGTCCCATGTTCGGGTTTCTCCTGGTGTCCAGCCTGTTTTTTTCGGGGGCCGGCCTGGTTATTACCATGCCGTCGAATCCATTTCTCTGGGGCGGCATATTTCTGGTGAACGCCCTGGGCATGACTTTTATTGGGGCCGGCCTGGGCTATATGACCATGACCCTGTTTTTCGGCAGAAAAGTGCGGTTTACCCGACTTTTCAGCGTTTACGCCCTGGCTTCGGGCGTGACGCTGATAGCGTCGTGGCTGCCTTTTTTTGTCTGGCTGACCGAACCATGGAAATGGTGGCTTGTGGGAACCGGTCTGGTCAAGGCATGCGGCTTCAACCTGGGCCAGACCCTGTTGATTATCGGGGTATCTATCGGGATCATGGTCCTGTTTTTCTGGTCGGCCCTGCCCCTTATCATGGCGGGTCATGGATAGAAAGGACGGAGATCGGAAGGCGGAGAATAGTAAAAAATAACAACCCCTGAACGGTGAACCCTGAGCCTATAAACCGCTACCATGTATCATGGGGAAAAAGGAGATTTATTGCATGAGTAAAAAAATAAAGATCTTAATGGTCGATGATGAAAAACAGTTTCGTTCAACCACTCAAAAGATATTAAACAGGCGAGGCTTTGATACGATTCTGGCCGGCACCGGAGAGGAAGCGCTTGAGAAACTCGATGAAAAGCCCGATGTGGTTGTGCTGGATGTTAAAATGCCGGGTATGGACGGGCATCAGACCCTGCGTGAAATCAAAAAACAAGTTCCGGATCTTCCGGTGATCATGCTCACCGGGCATGGTAACAAACCTTCAGCCAGAGATGCCCTGGTGGCGGGCGCTTTTGATTATCTGTCAAAACCCTGCGATCTTGATTTACTGACCATGAAAATCAATGATGCCTGTGCTCATGGACGGACCGGTGGACAACCAGTTAAAGAAAAAAATGTAGCCGGCGTTATGATCCCCATCAGCGATTATACAACCATCTCCAGAACCAGCACGATTTTGGATGCCATTTTTAAACTCAAGGACTCTTTTGTTCCCAAAATGCCCACCAGCCAGATACTGGAAACCGGGCACCGCTCACTGATCATTATGGATGAAAAAAGAAGAATTGAAGGGGTTGTGGCCATCACCGACCTGCTTGAGGCCATTTTGCCGGCCTATCTTTCGGCACCCAAACCGTCCATGGCCGATGGCCTGGTATACTCCCCCATGTTCTGGAACGGCATGTTCAGCCGTGAAGTCAACGCCCTTGCCAATAAAAAAATCGAGGAAGTCATGTCCGAGGCCCCCATGACCGTGGCCCTTGATGCCAGCCTCATGGAAGTGGCCTACCTGATGGTCAAAAACAACCAGCGGCGTCTGGTGGTAATGGACGACCAGACGGTTGCCGGTGTCGTCCGTGAACAGGACCTGTTTTTTGAAATCGAAAAAATACTGACATAGAAATAGCTTGA
>CAZFXX010000022.1:0-20177 GCA_964522985.1 uncultured Desulfobacteraceae bacterium | reverse complement strand
AATTTGGTAAAAGCCTAACTTATGATATGAGGTTCTGATGAAACAAGGACACCACCCGGTCAAAAAATATGGAATGGTCATTGATCTGGACAAGTGCACCGGCTGCGGCGCCTGCATGGTCGCCTGTATGTCTGAAAACAATGTTCCGTTCAGGGAGGACGAATCCAATAAGCAGGATAGCATTACCTGGATGAAGGTCTATAAGCTGACCAATGGAAAAACCTATCCGGATACTGAGATCTGCTACCTGCCGCGTCCCTGCCAGCACTGCGAGGGGCATAACGGGCATGCGCCCTGTGTGTCTGTCTGCCCGGCGACTGCAACGGATTACGACGGGGAAACCGGGATTGTGAGCCAGATCTATACCCGATGCTTTGGGTGCCGGTACTGTATGGCTGCCTGCCCCTATCACGCGCGTTATTTTAACTGGTGGGATCCGGTCTGGCCCGATGGTATGGAAAAATACCTGAGCCCCGATGTCTCGCCGCGAATGCGCGGTGTCGTGGAAAAATGCAGCCTTTGCTTTCATCGCTACCAGCAGGCCAGGGACAAAGCAATTTTTGAGGGGCGATCCGAAGTTGCAGAAGAGGAATACCAGACGGCCTGTGCCCAGGCCTGTCCGGCCGGTGCCATTACCTTCGGTGATTTGAACAACCCGAAGCATGCCGTTCATCAGATGGTTCAGCCGGATAAAAAACATGGCGGACGTCCCAAAAATCCGAAAGCCTTCCGTCTGCTTGAAAGGCTTGGCACCAACCCTAAAATTTATTATCTGTCGAGCCGGGAATGGGTCAGACGGGCCGGTGATAATTATCTAGCCGGCGGGTCCGGCAAAAAGGCGGCAAGCCATGGCTGAAATCTATTTGTGGAAAAATTTAAAAGCAATGAAACAGATTTAGGAGCATAACGCATATGGATTCTGCATTAATACCCAGGGGGGTCAAACGTTGTCCCATATGGCAATTCGCCTTAGGACTTGGTATAGTCGGCATCGTACTGTTGTGGGGTGTCTATGCCATGCTGCTTTGCTGGTTCAAGGGTCTGAATCAGACCAATATGAATGATTATTATGGTTTTGCCCTGTGGATCTGGGCTGATCTGGCAGTCATTGCACTGGGCGGCGGGGCTTTTTTTACCGGTTTTTTAAGATATCTCATCGGTAAGGATGAATTGAAAAACATCATCAACTTTGCGGTGGTAATCGGTTTTATCTGCTATAGTTCGGCCCTGTTAATCCTGGCCATTGACGTGGGACAGCCCCTGAGAAGCTGGTTCATTTTCTGGCATGCCAATGTTCACTCCATGCTCACGGAAGTGGCTTTTTGCCTGTCCTGCTATTTCGGTGTTCTGACCATCGAATATATCCCGCTCATTCTTGAAAACCGCCAGATCAATAAAATTCCTTTTTTCCACAATCTGGGACATAACATGCATGAAATCATGGCTGTTTTTGCGGCGACCGGCGCATTTTTATCTTTTTTCCACCAGGGCTCTTTAGGGGGTGTTTCCGGTGTTCTTTTCGGCCGGCCATTTGCCGTAAGAGAGGGGGTACTGATCTGGCCCTGGACCTTCTTTTTGTTTACCTGGTCTGCTGCTGCCTACGGTCCCTGCTTCACACTGCTGGTCACCAGAATCACGGAAGTTGTTTCCGGTAAAAAGCTGGTCAAGGAGAACGTCGTACAGCTCCTGGCCAAAATATCCGGATGGATGATCGGGACTTATATTATAGCCAAAATTATTGATACCTGGTACTGGGCCGCAGTTACAGCCCCGGCCAGGGGATTTTCGCTGATGGACTTTTATTCGGGCAACGCCCTTTACGGCATCTGGATCCTCATCGCGGAAATCGTGGTGGGCGGTGTCGTCCCGGCAGCGATTTTGCTGACCAACACCGGACGGCGTAATTCCACTGCCAGGCTGGTTGCCATTACCCTCGGTGTAATAGGAATCTGCCTGAACCGCTGGGTGATGGTTTTGCAGACCATGGCGGTCCCTGTAATGACTTTTGATACCTGGCAGCTCTACTATCCAAGCTGGCAGGAAGTGGCGACTACGATTTTACCGGTGGCTTACGGTATCATCCTTGTTATGATTTCTTTTCGCTATCTGCCCATATTCCCACAGGAAACCGAACTGAATCCGATTGTTACCCCGGATCACCAGATCGAAGAATCCGTTTCCGATCAACCGCCGCTTGTTACGGCACAGGACTTAAGCCCGGCTGAATCATAATCCGGCACACAAGGAGGACTTGATATGTTTCCGTTTTCGTTTGAATGGGTATGGGATATGGGCCACATGGTTTTTCATGGCGGTTTGTGGTACGCGCTTGGCATCATAGGACTCGGAATGACCTATTGCATTATCAAGGCTGCGGTTGACACCGTCGGTAAAAAAAGCGGCCATTAAACTCTATTAAGCATGGAATTGCATTTCAGCGCCGGCCGCATTAAAATAAATGGAGTTGGCGCTTTATTGTTGAACCGGAATCAAATTGAATGGTGAAAGTTGAAAACTTGCAGTATCGCTCCGCTCTGTCTTTTTATAAATACGATCAATAGCGTTAATTTAATTATTCAATTTTCAATTATAAAAATTATCTCACACTTTTTTGTACATAAAAACACAAAATTAAGCATTAAGTTACGATAAGAGAGTTATATCAATAATGGACAAAATTATCGTTAAAGGCGGCCCCAGGCTTTGCGGCAAGGTGAAAATTAGCGGTTCCAAGAATGCAGCTCTGCCCATCATTATCGCATCTTTGCTTACCGATGGATGGAATACTTTCCACAATGTCCCGCAATTAATGGATATTGAAAGCACGAAGTTGCTCCTGGAAAACCTGGGCGCTATCGTTGAAACCAGTGGAAACACGATGCGCGTCAATGCCGCCGGTCTTTCCCGGCATGAAGCCCCGTATGATCTGGTCCGAAAAATGCGGGCGTCCATTCTGGTATTAGGCCCGCTTCTGGCCCGTTTGAAAAAAACCAGGGTATCTCTGCCCGGTGGTTGTGCCATAGGAGCCCGCCCCATAAACCTTCATTTAAAAGGCTTGGAGCGTCTGGGGGCAAAAATCGGACTGACGCATGGATATGTCGAAGCAACGGCTCCGGAGTTAAGGGGTAATGAAATCTATTTTGATATGCCAAGTGTCACCGGAACCGAAAATATCATGATGGCTGCTGTTCTGGCAAAGGGAAAAACCGTACTGCGTAATGCTGCGCGGGAACCCGAGATTACGGCCCTGGCACAGGTTTTATGCATGATGGGTGCAAAAATCAAAGGAGCCGGGACAGCCATTATTACCATCGAGGGCGTTACTTCCCTTGCGCCGGTTACGGCAACCATTATTCCAGACCGTATCGAAGCCGGCACCTTCATGGCCGCTGCAGCCATCACCGGCGGGGATATCACCCTGACCGATTGTATACCTGATCATGTGGGCGGCATTATTCATAAACTGAAACTGACCGGTGCAGATATAACGGTTAGTGATAACACCATTCGTGTCGTCGGACCTGAACGAATCGGCAGTGTTGATGTTAAAACATTACCCTATCCGGGTTTTCCCACGGATATGCAGGCCCAGTTCATGGTGCTGATGTCGGTGGCCCGGGGACTTAGTATTATTTCCGAAACCGTATTTGAAAACCGGTTTATCCATGTCAGTGAACTTTTGCGCATGGGTGCCGACATTTCCATATCCGGCAATACCGCCCTGGTAAAAGGAGTTCCGTTGCTTTCCGGTGCACCGGTAATGGCCACCGATCTTCGTGCCAGCGCGTCATTGATTCTGGCCGGTCTAGCAGCAAGCAATACCACTGAAATCAACCGTGTGTATCATCTGGATCGCGGGTATGAGGCCCTCGTGGAAAAATTTTTACGTCTGGGTGCGGACATAAGGCGTGTTAAAAATTAAATTGAATAGTGAGAATTGAAAACTTTTTGTATCGCTTTCCTCTGTTTTTTCAAAACGACCATGCCCTACCCGATAAAAATCGATAGAATACCTTCACTATTCATTACTCAATTATAAAGGTCTCAAAAAGGGTAACCTCTCACGGGTTCGGCTTTTTCCATGATGACCAATAAATTTTATTATCGTCCCATTCTGCCGCTGTTGGTCGCTATGATGGCAGGGATATCGCTGGGGGCAGTCCGACCCGGGCATGCAGTGCTTGCCTGGCTGGTCATCTGTGTCTGCGTGGTCATTGTTGCCTGGGCCTTTTTTAACGTCAATGGCAAACCAGGGCTGCGACAAATATTTACACCGGCTATTGCCACGGGCTTCTCCCTGGTTCTCTTTTCTTCACTGGGTTATCTTGCCGTTTTGCACTGGACAGCGCCGGTATTTCCCGACAACCATATTAAACATTTCAGCAACAATCAGTCCTGGAAAATTTCAGGTATCATCGTCAGTCGTCCGGTATTCCATTCTCACGGATCAAAATTTGTTTTATCGGCCCGATCTATTACGATAGACCACCGCGCTTTTCTTGTTACCGGAAAAATAAAGGTAACAGCCGGCGGGCAGGGATCGGAACTGGCTGTCGGCGATACCATATCTTTTCGAGGAAAGCTCAAATCCCTTCATAATTTTAATAATCCCGGTGGATTCGACTATCGAGGATATATGGCTTTACAACAAATATGGTGCCGTGCTTATACCCGCAGCAAAAATATTGTTTTGATAAAAAATTCCCCATCTCAAAATATCATCCTGTCCCTCACCCGCATGCGCGAAAGGCTTGCCGGGTTCATTGATGAATCGGTTCAAAATCGTTCCGGGCCGATCTTAAAGGCACTGCTGATCGGAGATCGATCCGGTATCCCGACGGCTACCCGTAATATATTCAATCGGGCCGGCGTAGGTCACCTGCTGGCCATATCGGGCCTGCATATCGGTATTGTTGCAACGGTCGCCTTTTATCTCTTCAAGTGGCTGCTTTCTTTATGGCCCTTTTTGCTTTGGCGGGCATGGACCCGAAAAGGGGCGTCCCTGCTGGCCATGCTGCCGGTGCTCGGCTATGCACTTATCGCCGGGATGTCGCCCTCCACCCAGCGCGCCGTTATCATGATCTGCGTTTTTTTGATGACATTCTGGTTTGAACGTGAACAGGACCCGATCAACACACTGGCAACGGCCGCAAGCCTGATTCTCATCTGTTTTCCACCGGCCCTTTTTTCGATTTCCTTCCAGCTTTCATTTACCGCCGTGCTGGCTATTATACTGGGGCTGCCTTTTTTCAAACTGACCGAAACAGTGCATACGAGGCCCTGGTACCGGATTGTTCGTAAAACGGTAATTTTTTTCGGGGTGAGCCTTATGGCCATTGTGGGAACTTTACCGCTGACCCTCTATTATTTTAACCAAGTGTCTCTGGTGGGGCTGCTTGCCAACTCGATTGCCGTACCGTTGATTGGATTTGTGGTGGTGCCCCTGGGGTTGACGGCCCTTTGTCTTTATCCATTCAGTCCTATGGCAGCCTTGATGGGAATACAGGCTGCCGGGATTATTTTAGAAAAGGCCCTTTATCTCCTGGACTGGATTGCCGGATTATCCTTTGCCGCTGTCAGAACCATAACGCCGTCGATAATTGAGATCGGTTGTTATTATATTCTCCTCCTGGCCGTTTTCAATATGCGTCGAAATAATTGGGTCAAGGCGATGGCCATGATAGTGCTTCTCACTCTGGGAGCGGATATCGCGTACTGGACCCACAAACGGTTCGGGCAAAATGATTTTAAGACAACCATCATTGACGTGGGACAGGGCAGTGCGGCCCTGCTTGAATTTCCCCGGGGCTATTGCATGCTGATAGATGGGGGCGGCTTCAGTGATAATAGCAGCTTTGACGTCGGTAAAAACATAATCGCCCCTTTTTTATGGCGACAAAAAATTAAAACCATAGAAACAATTGTGCTCTCTCACCCCAACTCGGACCATTTAAACGGTTTGCTGTATATTGCCGAACAGTTTAATGTAAAAAATGTGTGGTCGAATCATCAGGCGGTAAAAACAATGGGGTATAAACAGTTTATAAAAATCATTCAATCAGAGAATATCAGATGGCCGTGTTTTAGAGATATCCCCCGCACCAGCATGATTAACGGTGTAAAGATAGAAATTCTCTATCCGCCGCCAAATTTTTTGGGTAGCCGGGCTGCCTGGCGAAATCTGAATAACAATTCGCTTGTTCTGCGGTGTACGTATGGATCCAAATCGATTCTTTTCCCAGGAGATATTGAGGCAATGGCGGAAAAAGAGTTGGTACGAATCTCCGGCACAGACCTCAAATCAACAGTGCTGGTGGCGCCCCATCACGGCAGCAAAACCTCAAGTACCGACATAATGCTTGCAAAAACAGACCCGATGGCTGTAGTTATATCGGCCGGATGGAGCAATCGATTTGGTTTTCCCCATCCAGAAGTCCTGCAAAAATATCAAAATCTCGGATGCCAAATTTACCGGACGGATCTTAGCGGAGCCGTCACCATAACCACCGACGGCAGCACCCTCGGCATTGATCCTTTTATCTGAATCCGGCCCGGCTATCGATAAGAGATGGCGATCAGGCGATATACCAGCATCCCCGCCAGCCAGACCGCGTCTTCAGGGGAAAAAATTTCTCCTACGATTTTATCAAATACAATATTGGCTTCCGCAGGAAATTCATCATCACCTTCCCATAGAATCAACTGCATGGGTGCTTTGGGTAACACTGAAAATTCGAAACCGGCATCACCGGCTTCGATGGCAGTGCCTTTCAAAGCCCGGGCCGGCTTGCCGATCCTATCGGCATTGGTGCCGAATACTTTTTTGAGCGGATCGATAGCCCGTTGCACAAAGGCACTGAAATAAAATGCGGCACCGGGGATCTCCCGGTAGGAGATCCAGTTCCCCGTTATTTTTCGGTCACTGCAGCCAAGCATATAATGCAAAATCAAGACCTGCTCCTGGAGGGGGACCTCTTTGGCGCCTTTGGCTTCAGCTTCAAAATCAAAACTTGGATACTTGACCCGGTAGATACGGTCAAGAAAATCAATACAGATGGTATCTTTATCAAAAAATGTCAATCCTGATTGTTCGGCAATCGTTTTAAATTCGCCTTCTATAAGCTTTGCAACGGTTATTTTCTTTGCATTATCGTAGTCATCGATGCGTGCCATGCCTGTTTCTTATGCTCCTGATGAATTATTTATTTAAACAGTTTAAACCCGATCCTCATGGCCTGGTCACCGTTAAGCAGCTTTGCCATAAATATGCCCGTGAATGTAAAGGCGCCTGCGCATGACGGCCTGTCGCTAGAAAAAATGCCTGCGCAAAGCACTTTAACCACTTCACTTTTTTAGTCAAGGTGTTGAGCCCCAACCGATAAAAAAAGCCCCGCCCTTGAAAGGCGGGGCTTTTTTTATTAAATTTATTTTATATTTCAAGATAGGAATCAGAAAAAAGGGTCTTGCCGAGAATAACATCAACACTTTTCTTATAATCCTGCAACTCTTTGGAAAGGCCGGCCATATCCGGCTCATTGCCATCCATAACACCGTATATCAGATCAATGATATCCTGCCGTTCGCCACGGACAATGCTGATCAACTGATCATCCTTCGGATCTGCGATTACGGACTCCATGCCGTACTTTTGGAGCATCACCGTGTAGGTCTGGTTGAGAACGGGACGCAGGCGATCCGGGGGACCGTTGGATATGTTGGACACACCGCAGGTGCTGCGGGCCCCCGGCGCGATATCCTGGAGCATGCCCTGGAATTCCATCAAACTGATGGCCTGAGGCTGCTGGATGTTGACCGGCGTGACAATGCCGTCAACCCATATCTTTTCATTGGGAACGCCGGCTTCATTAGCGACATACAACAGCTCAACACAAAGGGCGGCCCGTTCGTTTTCATCCCTGGGAAGTCCATCGGGTCCCCACATCAGGGCCACGAAATCCGCATTGTATTTCGCAGCCAATGGAATCATTTTTTCGTACCTTTCAGGACGAACCATGATGGAGTTAATTAGATGAGGGGTACCGCAATCTTTCGCAACTTTGAGGGCGGCTTCGATGGCATCGATATTGGAAGTATCCAGAACCAAGGGCGTATCATCAACCACATCCTGAACCATCTGAACCACCCAGGGCATCAACTCATGACCATCTTTCTTGGCGGGGCCAAGATTGATATCGATATAATCCATGCCTTTTTCCTTCTGGAGAAGGGCCTCTTCCTGAATCGGCTTGGGATCCCGTTCTTTGAATGCCCGACCGATCTGCTTTGATATTACATTTAAACTTTCACCGATGAGTAGCATACAACCTCCCTTGAGTTTGAATGATAATTGAAGGCTTTAAATTAACGATGGGTTGTAGTGAATCTATAATTAAATCATACTGAACCGATCGTCAACAAAAAGTCATCCAAATTTATAAATTACCTGGCCCTTAGAAACCCAGGAAGATGTGCGGCTTCGCGGGGTCCCACGGTAATGGTCCAGCCGGGCAGCTCTTCCTCAACATCACCGGCAATAGCAGCGGCATAGCCGGGGATAATCAGTTCTTGGTGCTTGACTTTATCCTTGATGCCGCATTTGTTTACAAACATGCCCACATCGTCACCAGAAAATTTCCCGGCAGCCCAAGCCGTCAACACTGAAAGCCCCTCGGAATCCTTGATCAGCAACCAGGCCGGGACCTTGCTGCCTTCAATTTCACCGGATACGATAAAATAAGTCAACGCAAAATTAGTGGTGACCAGAACAGGTGAATTTTCATCCGGGTTATTGATCTCAAAAATACCCTCGGTCACGGTCATGGGACGCTGCGGATCGGTAAAAATATTGAGTCTCTCGAGGAGCAGCGGGAACAGACTTTCACCGACAAAATCGGAAAGCACTGCAATGGCCCCGTATTTGGCAATAAAGGTTGCGGCCATGAGTGTTTCCATATCAAGGTTTTCGGCCATTTCACAGGGAAAGGTGATGGTGGGAAATCCCACCGACCGGTTGAGGTCCTTCAAAGCGGCCCGCCGAATGGCAATCTGGTCCTCTAAGGCCTGCTTGAGTTCACGGGCGCCCGTATCGATCATCAGCGCCTTAACGCCCATCTCGGTCAATTTTTCAATCAGCGGAATCAGCGCCTCTACAGAATCGGCCTTTACGGCCAGGGGCAAATCATTTTCATTGGCCATGGCACCGTATTCATCTGCATTATCTGCGATAGCGGCATAGATCAGGGGCCGTTTAAAGCCGCACGCTTCAATACCGGCTTTCATAACGCCGGCATCCTCACTCATCAGGATCAAGTTAAATTCAGAAGTTTCGGCAATTATTTTAGCTGCCCCTGCAAATGCATCCGCATCTCCGGTAACATCCTTTAATGCGACCATTTCAGGGCGCAAGTTTAATCCGACCCGTTCGTATTGAAGGGCGTTCCATGCCTTGAGTTTACCGGCCAGATCCGCTTTTTCAATATCCGAAGCAATCAGGGCCGCAAGCCCGGTGGGGTTATAAAATGTTTTTTCATGTCTGTATTGAACGGTTTCACCGCCCGTTGTGAGTTTACGCACGCCTTTTCCGATAACCACCGGACGAATCGGTGGTGCCGAAGCCTCCGCCAACTGGGCTTTGGCTTCTTCCGATACGTAGGGGCAACTGTCCAGCTCAGCTTTCCCCGATGCCAGGTTCATGGCAAACGCAAGACAAGTGGGAACCCCGCATTCTTTGCAGTTGGTTTTCGGCAGGAGTTTAAAAATCTGAATACCGGTTAATGCCATTTTTGTCTCCTTATTCTTATTTGACGCCTGAATACACGCCAGTCGAATTAATTTTAATTGTTATTTGGTAAAAAATATTTTTTTCATTGCGGAAGCACCGTCTCCTGGAACTCCCTCAACGGTTTAAAAAAACAGGATCAACCAATCAAGGAATCCATTGAAAGGGCTGGATGTCCCTTTTCCTCAAGCCAAGGCATGATTTCCTCTTCGGTGATGCCCACACTCTCGTCGGCAATTTTGTCATACAGGTCCGGCATACCGATCTCTTCACCGCGTTTATCAATCCGTTCCTTGATCTCTTCCTTGAGAATTTTGGGCATCCAGACCATACGGGCCAGGCCCCCATCACCCACAATGAATTTACGCTGGGTAATGTTGTACTTGGAGTGACCCACAAAACCCGGGGATGACGCGCCGCCGCCCATAACCCCGGCCAGGGTGGTAAACCGCATACCACAGGGGGTCTCCCCCACATATTCACGGTTGACCGTCATGACGCCGTTGCATCCGGGCAGCATGGCGCAGATGCATTCGCAGCAGCCACAGGTGGTCATGGGGTCGTTAACCACGGAATAAAAGTTATAGTGGCTAACGGCACCGCGGGAGGCTTTGTAAACAAAATCGTTGACGCCCTTCCACTGGCCCAGTACCGGATCCAGGCATTCACCTTTTTCAATGGGCTGGTTGGGGCCGGTGGGATTTATTTCATATGAGGCCTTGCAGTCCATCCAGTTGTAGGCGCCGCACAGACCGGTCCGCTCGGGGCTGACCGTGCACACATGGTTTGGCGCAAAACTCTGGCACAGGGTGCATGAGTAGAAGGTTTCCGTTCCTTCATCGGTCATGTTGTCCACCCGTGCATCGCGCAATCTATATGCGGCCCGTGCTTCTGCGGTGATTTTGTCCACATCCGCCTGTTTGGTATAGAGGGTCACCTGGGCCTTGTCGAAGATCTTGGAAAAATCCTGGTGGAATTTGGCATGTAGCACGACCCCGATATCTTTCAGGGTAAATCCTTTTTCCACGGCGGCCTTACCAACCCGTACCCAGGATATGTCACGCTGACCGATGTGCATGATGCCTTGGATATAATTGACCAGATGGTGGATCTGTCGTTCGAGGATCGGCTCAAAATCGTCCTGAAATTCACGCCCGGCCACCTGCACAAGAATGGCCAGGGGCAGCACGTCGCCCTCTTTAATGTCAGTGATATCCGGTCCCTTCACAACGACCTTTCCGTCTTCAATCTCGTTCATCTGAGCGGTTTTGACAAATTCGGTGCACTGGGTCTTGCCGCCGCCCATCTGAGAATGCAGATCGGCGCCCCGGACCCGCTCGCCCTCATAGGCCGGTCCGAAATTGCAGGGGATATCGATTTCAGAGATCGTTACTTTCAATCCCCGTGTTTCGATTGATTTTTGCACGATTTCATCATGAGGCACATTGGCCACCACATGTTCATAGGTGCAGATGCCGGTGGGCAGGATTTCGGGAATATCGGTATCCGCCAGTGTCGGAAATCCCCAGTTGACACAGCCGGCCGCAGCAGCACCCCATTCGGTGCCGATATCTCCCAGGGCATTGACAAAGGCAAAAATTCGATCCTGATTGTACTTTAACATTTTGCGATAATCACCCGGCTGAACACCGCCGAAGCCCATGGCCACGCGATTGGCAAATCCCAGGGCATGGACGGCAGATGAAATGTCGGGACCAAAGGGCACGATCTTGGTGTTCCAGCCGATCTGGACACCGGCTTCGATCAATTGATGGGTCACACTGGTACCGTTGTGACTGGCTGCCAGAAACACGTAGATACTCCGTTTCTGGTACTCTTCAATAATTTTTTTGGCGATCTCCGGATCTGGCGCAGCACCGACAATGGCCACAAATCCCGGCGCCGAGCCGTCTACAAATTCAACCCCCCGGACCCTGAAAACCGTATCTTCAGCGGCCCCCAGCCATATTTTACCGTTTTCCACGTCGGTCTCTTCCGATACATAGTAAAAATCAGGCTCATTCAGATAGCGCAGGGCCTCCTTGATCTCAAAGGAGAGTATGGCAGCCATGCCGGCGTCCAGCAGCGGCCCGAGGTAGGGCAGATGATTTTTTCCTTTTACATGGGGCGGCAACAGGCTGCGGGCAAACGCCAGGGGTTGTTGCAGATCTTCCAGGGTTTCGCATTTTAACCCGAGCAGCGAATATATCACCGGCAGGTAATAGGCTGTATTGGGAAATCCGATCTTGCTGTCCGCATTATGTGTTTGAAGCGCCAGTTTGAGATCGCCTTCAACCTTTGAAACGATATTATAGCCCCCCTGAATGGCGGCAAAAGCTACTAACTTTGACATATGTTCCTCCTTCGTTGAGGATTTTAGGTTAATGATTTATAATTTATAATCCATAATGTGGGTTACACCTAAAGCGCCTGGCGTGCGGCAAAATCCATCATGACCCTTTCCCTGGCCGTGTCGATACCCAGCGCTTTCCGTTTTTTGTCGATATGGGCGATGATGGAATGGGCATGTTCGATGGGATCTACGATCAGGTTCCACATTCCCCCAAATTTATTTTCAAACTCCCTAAACAGATAATTCTGAAATACGGGAGCGCCTGCAGTCGGCAACGTGCCGCCCATAACGGTATAGACCCCGGAGGAAACAAAATAGTGTGCAATGGATATTGCTTTTTCACTCATCCATTCAGGGGCACTGCCGGCTACGGGCAAGTCTGAAATGTCATTGCCCAGTCCGCCGGCTTTTACCATTTCAGTCAAGGCCAGCAAAATACGGCTGTTGTCCACACAGGAGCCCATGTGCAACACCGGCGGGATACCCACTGTCTCGCATACTTCAGCCAGACCGGAACCGCAGTAAACCGCTGCGGATTCCGGTGTCATCAGCCCTTCCGTGGCACAGGCGATGGCGTTACATCCGGTAGTCAGGACAATAACGTCATTTTTGATCAATTCTTTGATCATGGTAATGCAGACGTCGTTATGTCTCTGCCGGGCATTATTGCACCCGACGACACCTGCACCACCCCTGATTCTGCCATTGATGATGTTGTCATTTAAGGTATAGTAGTCCCCGCGAAAGGTCCCGCCCAGATGGTATTTGATGGACTCAACACCAAAGCCGGCAACCTGAGTCGCCTTATGTTTCGGGATCATCACATCAGCACCGCGATTTTGAAAATTGTCAATGGCCAGTTTAAGAATTCGAATGGCATCTTCCATGGCATGGTGTTCATCGAATTCAATGTGGATGACATTGTCCTGTTCCATCCTGGCAATAGGACTGGTGGTGATCAGCTTGGTGTGGAAGCACTTGGCCACATTGGCCACGTTCTGCATGACACACTGGATATCCACCACCATGGCATCACAGGCCCCGGTGATGATGACCAGTTCCTGTTGAAGAAAATTGCCCGCCGACGGCACGCCGTGACGCTGCAACAGTTCATTGGCCGTGCAGCAGACACCGCTGAGTTGAATGCCGTTGGCGCCCTTTGACTTGGCATAATCAATCATTTCCTGCGTCTGGGATGCCGCCACGATCATCTCCGCCATAATCGGTTCATGACCGTGAATGACCACATTCACATAATCCTCTTTCAAGACGCCGAGATTGGCCTCCGCCTGAACGGGAAACGGTGTTCCGAAAAGAATATCCTGCAGGTCGGTCGCCAGCATGGATCCCCCCCAGCCGTCTCCGATAGCAGCACGGGTACCCTGCTTCATCAGATTTTTATAATCCTGGTCAACACCCATGTGGGTACGGTGCATAATCTCCACAATCTCCCGATCGATATTCCGGGGGATAACACCGGCGGCTTTCCATTTCTCATACAGTGCTGCAGGTGCCCGTTTCGCATAGAGCAGCTCGCCCTCCGGTTTGCCCCATTCCGCCATCGCTTTTTCACCGAATTCAACGGCGATTTCATCGATATCCCTTTCCAGTTCTTCGCCGTCCACCTCTACCGTGGTAGCGACACCCAGATAAGGGGCGACATCCAAAAGCCTGTCCGGATCTTTTATTTTATAATACTCTGTCTCTTTTCTGGCTGCCGACAAAAAAACTTCGGCCACAGCGCGGCCATGATCCGAATGGGCAGCGGCACCACCGGCGATCATCCGAATAAAGTTACGTGCCGCAATGGTATTGGCCGTTGCACCACACAGACCCTTACGGGTGTCTTCACCCACAATACCGCCTTTGGGAAGTGGGAGCCGGCAGGGACCCATGGAGCAATTTTTACAACAGATTCCCTGAACACCAATACTACATGGTCTCATATTCACGGCTCTGTCAAAAATCGTTTCAACGCCCAATTTCTGTGCCCGGGCGATCATTTCCTGTGACGCCAAATCACTGGTTGCGGCAACAGGATCCGCCAGTTTTGGAGCTTTAACCGGTCTTGTTACGTTTGCTTTTACTTCTGCCATTTGAGGTTCCTCCTCATATTGTTTAAATTTCGTATCTTTAAAAATTATCGTCTTCTCAATTTAATTTTCATTTTATCAAAAGACGATCTCTGGGTCTTGGCCGTCGTCATGGTAACTTTTTTATCTTTTTCTTTAGGCGCCATCACCATTCTCTCGTCATGTTCCGCAGCCCTCTTCAGGCGGATCGCTTCAACCTCAGCGTCAGCTTTGGCCTTGGCTTCGACCTTTGCCTTGGCCTCTGCTTGGGCTTTGGCCGTAGCTTCTGCTTCAGCCTTTGCCCTAGCGTCTGCTTCCGCCTTTGCCTTAGCTTCCGCCTGGGCCTTGGCTTTTACTTCAGCCTCGACTTTGGCCTTGGCTTCTGCTTCCGCCTTGGCCTTGGCCTCTGCTTCCGCATCTACCTTTGGTTCCGGCTTTGCTTCGACTTTGGGGGCAACCGGCTTAGGGGCAACCCTCTTTTCAGTCACCGGTACGGCTTTTTTTGCAACAGCGGGCTGGGGGGCTTCTTTCTTGGCCGGCGCCGCCTTTTTGGTCTTTTCCGCTTCAATGGTCAAATCCGGCTCCGGAGCGATGGCCGCCAGGTCGATGTCAACATCATCGAGTTCTTTTTTAATGGCCGCGACATCGTTGGCCATGCCGCCGTCGGCAACCAGATCGATATAGGCTTTCACCATCCGGATCGATTCCGGATGCCGCATGATCAAAACGTCCGATCCACCCAGCAAATAAGTGACGGCCCCAACGGCTTCCATGAGAATACCCCGTTTTTCAGGATCACCCAGGGTGGGTTCCTCCTCAGCGGACAGCTTTGCTTCCTTACACTTCCAGACTTCATTGGCCAGGTTATTGATTATGGGCAATTGAAGTTTATCATCTCCCTGGTTGAGGGCCGCCATGCGCAGTCTTTCCATAACCGAATAACTGTATTCCATCCCGTATCCAATTCCACCTGTGGTGGGATCGACAATCACGTGATCCATGGAGACCCCTAAATTTTCAAGCAGAATATTGACCTGTTTGGCCAGATTGACGTCGATGGGGGAGGATGAAATTATGGTGTGACCGAATCCCATGGCGGCGGCACCGATACCTTTGTGGTTCTTGTCTTCCACCGGCCCGATGACCAGGTTGGCACCCTGGCATTCCTCGGAAATTTTTTTCAATACAGCTTCATCTTTTTCTACATTGGCGGTGCCCCAGATGATCAGGGGCACATCAATGGCCTCAAGTACCTTTTTGACGGTAGCGGCCGCATCTTCGGGTGAGGCGTCCTTGTCGTTGGGGTCCGTACTTTTGAGCTGCAGCACGATCATCTCGGCGCCATACTCATCCACGCATTTTTTCGCCCAGGCTGCCGGGTCCGAAAGAACCTCCTTGAAGGGTTCGATAACGGCTTCCGGCCATTCTTCGGGTTCCGTATCCCAGATTTCCATCGCAATCCTGGGCTTGTGTGGCATTTCGCCCTCAAACTGATAGAAAGGATAGCATGTTTCACCGCCAACAGTAACGGCTTTATCCCCTTTGCCCAGGACAATTTCCTTTATGCTGCCAGCATAAGATTCTTTATAAAATTCAAAGCCCAATGTTACCTCCTTCTGGATAAAAGTTATTAAAAAATTTTCAAATCAATAATTTAGCCATGACGGCCTAAAAAACCGACATAAAACAAAAATATCAACTTCTTTTGGTGCAAACCCTGAGGATAGTCGCTTTGACTCAATAAAAAACAGGACATCGGTCACAGCGTTATTTTTTCTTCAATGGCAATGCAAAAATAAAAGCTTTAAATTCAAAAAGTGTTTCGTATCGTGAAACGCTGTATTTGTCAAGAGGGGATACCTCTGAATGGTAATTAATGTTTTCATTCAATTCATTTTTTTACGTACTGCTGTCGAGCAAAAATACGGATACAAAACCTATTTGTAATTATTCACTAAGCCTGTCAAATCTACAGGAAAGCGCTACCAATTTTTTGTCAAAAGTTGTTTTTATTTCATAGGGTAAGGTCTTAAAAAGGCGGATCATGCCCTGGTTTCCAGGGGCCGTATATGCGATAAGACCGGATATCCCGTTTTCCCGGGCAGCCTCGGAAAGTTTTTTTAAAAAAATCTTACCCAGTCCCTTCCCCTGAAATTTTTTACTGATTGAAAAGGCAACTTCCGCGATATTTCTGGACGGGTCAAGAAGATATTCTCCAACGCCGACGATCTGTCCGAACCCAAACTCCCCTACCAGCGCCACAAGGGCCATTTCTTTGATATAGTCAATTTGAGATATTCCCTCTATATCATCACGCCCGAAACTAAATTTTTCATGAAAAAACCGGGCGACAACATCATTTTTGTCCAGGTTATAAAAATGTTCCTGTATCCTGCGTTCATCAACCGGTTTGGCAGGTCGGATGGTCAATTCTTCTCCATGGATTTTGATAACCGCTTCCAGGTTAACGGGATATATCCCATGGATTGAATCTTTAAGTGTCCGTTCGGCGCCCAGGAGGCCCAATTTGCGGGCCTGATAAAAGAGCTCATTTCTAAAATCGGGATGCGCAATACTGATCATGGCCATGGCTCTTTCCTGCAGGCTTTTACCGAATAGATTCACTGCCCCGTATTCAGATACAACATAGTGGATATCTCCCCGTGGAACCACAACGGCCGTGTTTTCCAGCATGGGAACGATGCGGCTTTTTTTGCCGCTGGCAGTCGTTGCGGTAAGCATCAGAATGGATTTACCACCTTCAGACTGGGATGCACCTCTGACAAAATCAAGCATACCGGTAATACCGGAAAAATTATTATACGGCAGCGCATCGGCAGCCACCTGGCCTGTAAGGTCCATTGCCATAGCAACATTCATAGCCACCATTTTGTTGTGCCGCCCGATAATACCAGGGTTGTTCACATAATCCGAGGGATAAAATTCAATAGATGGATTGTTATCGAGAAAGTCATAAAAAACTTCCGTGCCGATGGCTGCGCTGGCAACCAGCTTGCCTTCGTTGAATTTTTTTTTACGATTTGTGATCACCCCCCTGGCCACAAGATGCATAATACCGTCTGTCAGATACTGGGTATGAATGCCCAGATCATTTTTATTGGAAAGCGCCCCCAGGATTGCCTGGGGCGTAGCACCCAGAGATATCTGAATGGTGGCGCCATCGTCAACGAGGCGGGCAATCTGTCTGGCGATAAGATCCGCAGATTCGAGTTCCGGGTGCCGGCCCACCGTGATCAATTTTTCTTCATGCTCAACAATGATGTCCACATCGTTAACGTGAATAAAACTGCGGCCCAGGACTCTCGGCATACGGGGATTGACCTGGGCGATCACCAGGTCAGCCGATAAAGCCGCGGCCAGGGTTATATCGACTGCAACCCCTAAACTCATCCAGCCGAAATCATCCGGAGGGCACACCTGGATAAGGGCTACCTGAATCGGCATTTGTCGGCTTTTAAAAAGACCGGGCAATGCGGAAAGATTCAAGGGGGTGATAAAACGCTTATTTTTGGCAAGGGCTCTTGGTTTGGCAGACCCCAGATAAAAAGAACGGATGTTCAAACTCTGGTCATGGGTTCTATCGGCAACATGGGAAAGGGGGCTGGTTTCCAGAGACAGCAGACGGACAATTTCAAGATTCGTAAAATAAGATGCGGATTTAAAGAGTCCCCGCACCAGGTGCCGGGGTTCACCGCATGAAGATCCGATAAAAACCCTCTGACCCTGCTTGATCATGCCAATGGCTTCTGAAACGGTACGCTGCTTTTCGACATAACTGTCAGCCCAGTAGGTATCTGCTGCCATATGGCCCCCTTTGAAGTGACACAAATCTTCTCACACTTTTTTTAACGAAAAAACACAAAAGCAAATGATTACAATATTTATCCTATTTTTTTATAATAAGCATTATAATAAGCAAGAGCAAGCCGGTTGTGGCGTACTTGCAGTGGGTCCATCCGGAAATGCGGCTTTTCATTCAAGGTCAAGGCATACACAAAAATAACCTTTAGGCATATGTTTGATTTTTCAAGAATTATTTTTGTGCAAAACGACGAGATCGGACAAAAAAACCATTGCCGGACGGAGGAGAATTAAGCCCCGGGATAGGCCGAGCGGGCTTGAAAGACTTGAGGTGTGCTGATACGCCTATGCGGTTATGTCTGATGCGGCAAAAAATAGTGGGCAATGTCGATAAAAAAAAGGCATTGCCGGAGATGTTCCTGCAATGCCCCGATTTCTTTTGTTATGACGAACTTTAAACAACGGTGACGTTTGTGGCGGCTGGTCCTTTCTGGCCCTGCTCAATTTCAAAATTAACCCGGTCACCCTCGTTCAAAGATTTGAAGCCATCGGCATTAATGCCTGAATGGTGAACAAAAACATCCGGCCCGTCTTCTCTTTCAATAAATCCAAAGCCTTTACTGTCGTTAAACCATTTTACGATACCTGTTTCCATAATAGCAGTCTCCTTTTTTTAACAATTTTCAAAATTCCACACTCAAAGCTGCCATTTCATAAAATGGGTCTTGCCTGCGGAATAAAAACGGTTCATCTGAAAATGAACCTTACTTATCGTAGGCCATGATAACTGGTTTTTTAAGGAAAGCAAGTTTTTTTTTAATCGTGCTCAAAAACCGATTTGAGACCCGGCTTTTTGATATATAATTTCCAAGTCGATCCACCGGCAGTGAGCATGAGATAGAGCGGCAATGTACCCTGTTTGGCCCCATGCCTGCACGCCTGCACGCCTGCTGCAAAAGGGCATTTAGAATAAAAATTTGAAATTTTTCAAAATTGCATCACCATATCTTCGGCGTGTATCCCCACTGGAATCGCCCCCAGTTTCTCCTGAATCTCAAGGCAGTTTTCAAGACCGGGCAGATCGATCATCGCGTTCATTTCCCAGTGATCAAAATCCCGTGTCAAGGCTTTACGAAAAACCGCTCTTTCTATCTTGAAAAGACGGCTCCCCAGGGCAATTGCAGCCTCCGGATTTTCTCGTATGGTCCATAGCACGTCGCGGTAGCTTTCCATCATCGCGGTTATCCACCCTTCCTGTTTGCAGATAAAATCATCAATGGCAAAAATCCCGCCCCACTGGTATCTGGGGAAATAGTCTCCCACCCGGGCGATGACTTGAACCAATCCCCTGCCCTCACCCAGGCTAAGTTTAGGCTCCACCAGAAAGCCGGCATCAATTTTTCCCGAAGAAAAGCACTCCAGGTCACCGTAGGCATTTTCCAGGGGCACCAGACGGACCTCTTTGTCCGAATCGATCCCCTGGGCGTTGAGCATCCATCGAATGAAGTATTCATCACAGCTCCCATGGGACAGGATGCCGATTTTTTCCCCCTGAGATCGGAAAGAGAGCGAATCGGAGGCCGAGCCGCCACATAATGATCAAGTTTCTGGATAAAAGTACTGCCGATGAGGCGGATGGGCGCGCCCCGGGCGTAGGCTTTGATAAAAGGGGGAAGCCCGATCTCCCCGATAAAAATCTTCCCATGCTCTATCGCCTGAATCAATTCCGGCCCGCCGTAAGAGATCTTTATATCGATGGAGAGGCCCTGCGCTTGGAAAAGGCCCGTCTCCCTGCCGAAAAAAAGCGGCAGCCGCTCGATCCAGATCGAAGGCGCACCCCAGACGACAGATTTTTCTTTTTCATGATACATACCTGTTCACTCTGTATGGAAACCGTTTTTATAAAAAAGCCTGCTCATGGGATCGTCGATCTCATAAACGATCCTTTGGTCGCCGGTTTTTTTGCTGACCAGATCCAGTTAAACTGTCTTAAAGCGGCATCTATTACAAGTCAAAAAATGTGTTTTTTTATAAGTTCTGCGAAGTGGTTAATATGGCGTTTCATGATATCCTTTGATGCATCGACATCACCCTTGACCCAACAATTCCCGCTAATCACCTTGTCAATTATTTTTTGCCATATATGGAATAA